>JAOZLR010000345.1 GCA_029934735.1 Bacteroidales bacterium | reverse complement strand
CGCAGTATCAAATGGAATTGTGTTTATTTCAGCTGAGGAATTAAATGCCAAAATTGATAGTGGTGATATCTTTAATCTTATTGATGTAAGAGAGCCCACTGAATTCTATTACGGATATATACCCGGTTCAATCAACATCCCCCGTGGCCTTATAGAATTTAAAATCAGCAACGAAGATTTCTGGATGAATGAGGGATTGTACTTACCGGAGAAAAATGAAGAGTTTGTCCTGATATGCAAAAAAGGAGGCAGAAGTATCCTTTCAGCAAAATCAATTCAGGAATTAGGATATAACAATGTTACGGTCCTTGAAGGAGGATGGAAAAAATGGGAATTGACTTACCCGGATATTTATGAAAAAGACCTTGATGCTCTCGGAGGACACGAAGAGGTGGAAGAGGCTGGCGGATGCTAATAAATTAAACTAAATAAATATATTATTAAATCACTTTAAAAATTAAAATGTTATGAAAAAGTATTTGAATTATTTTCTGATTTTACTTATTGTTCCGACAATAGTAATTAGTAGTTGTAAAAAAACTGAGGATGAAGATCCTCCAGTAGCAAAAGGAACTTATGCTGACCTGAAAAATTACATGGTTGCTGAGGGCTTAGACCTTACAGACGTACTTGTTGATGGCTGGGTAAAGCCTGCCAGCGCAGTGGTTGATTTGGATGATTTCACAGTTCCTGATTGGTATGTAATGGACATCCGCTCTGCTGGTGATTTTGCTGACGGACACATCAAAGGATCAGTTAACGTCGAACTGACAAACGTATTAACTGCAGCCGCTAATGCCGGAGGGAAGAAAATTCTTGTTGTTTGTAAAACCGGTCAAACTGCAGGTCATGCTGTAATGGCATTACGTTTATCAGGATATCCTGATGCTGCTGTATTAAAGTTTGGAATAGCTGGTTGGAATCCACAATTTGAAGGCCCGTGGGCTAACAATGTTGGTGATTTGGCCGATGATCATCCTTCAGAATGGAAAACAGATGCATCACCAGCCCCTGGAACTTTTGCAAACCCTTCATGGGAGTCAACTGCTACCGAAGGAGCAGCTATTCTTGCCGAGAGAGTACAACTTATGTTAAACAATGGATTTAAATCAATCTCGTCTGATGATGTTTTTGGTCATCAATCCGATTTTCAGATTCATAATTTCTGGACGGCAGAGGACTATACTACTTTTGGTCACTTCTCAACTGCATATCAGTTAAAGCCCATCTCATTTGCTGATGACAAAGTAAAAGCCGTAGATTCTGAAGAAACTACACTCGTTTACTGCTACACCGGCCAAACATCTTCAATGGTTACTGCATGGCTCAATGTTGTTGGTTATGATGCAAAAAGCATTCTGTTTGGTGTAAACAGACTTAAGTATGATGAACTGGAAGCAGCTGGTAAGCCTCATTGGCACGGTCCTGAAGACTATGAATATGCAACGAAATAAGATAAAAATGATTGGTCAGACAGCAGGATGATAAATTCCTGCTGTTTGATTCATTATAAAATTGGAGGTTATAAATAATAATAAATTTTTACTTATGAAAAAGACAATAATAGCTTTTCTTCTCTTTGGACTATTATCCCCGTTTATTAGTAAAGGACAAGGGTGTATGGAAAGCGATTCTGACGAAGGAGTGCAGGTAGTTGGATATCTGCAGGCTGATTATGACAATTACTTTTTTGATGAAGATAAAAATGGTAATACTCTTAACAAACCAAACAGTTTCTATTTTAA
This sequence comes from Bacteroidales bacterium, assembly GCA_029934735.1. Classification (GTDB taxonomy): domain Bacteria; phylum Bacteroidota; class Bacteroidia; order Bacteroidales; family JAADJA01; genus JAADJA01. The sequence continues at coordinate 1,727 of JAOZLR010000345.1, read as the reverse complement.
AAGGGCAAGAATTGGTGTTATGGGCTCTATCCCTTATGATGTAAGCTATTATGTGATGGCTGAATTTAGCCCTGTTGCAACAGGAAGTCCATATTTACTGGATGCATTTATAACCTATGCACCACTTGGAAAGTATGCAAAATTTACCATAGGACAATTCAAAGGACCTGTTGGCCTTGAGCTGAATACACCTTGTCATTCTTTACACACTATCCGCAGATCGACCGTGGTAAACAATCTGGCAACGCCATTTCGCGACATGGGATTTATGATTTTTGGTAGTTCTGATAGCTTGTTTGGAATAAAAGATTTCTTTAAATATAATGTTGCTATCCTTAACGGTTCAGGAATGAATCATTGGGATGACAATAAATATAAGGATTTAGCAGCTCGCCTGGTTATTTCTCCCTGGGAATGGCTAAGTGTAGGTGGTAGTTACAGAACAGGAAAACAAGATGTCAAAAAAACAGATCAGATTCAAAAAACAAGGACACGCTATGGTGCCGATATTAGTGTTAAAGTCAAAAATTTCTTGTTTCAGGGTGAATACCTTGCTGGCGTAGACGAAGGAAAAGTTACCAGCGGTGGAGGTTGTGGTGGCAAATCAACATCTGCAGCCCCGGACAGTCTGACATTTAACAAAAACGGGTTTTTTGTGCAGGCTATGTATATGACACCCTGGAGACTTCAACCTGTTGTTAAATATGAAGTTTACAGCCCTGACAATACAACCTATCAATATCTTTTTGTAGAGCAGGATTTTATTCAGACAACACTCACTTTTGGAATAAACTATTTCCTGAACGACTGGACAAGGATTCAGGTTAACTATCTGTACAATGCTGAAGAAACTGCTTCGGTAGAATTTCCAAACGATGCAATTATGGTCCAGATACAGGCAAAGTTTTAAATGAAAAATAAACAAACTTAAATTTAAATATTATGAAAAAAATCAAATTATTTGTACTGAGTTTTGTAGTGGTTTTACTTGCAACTCAGTTTCTCGCTGCACAAGGTGATATGATCACAGCAGCCGATCTTGGCAAAAAATTAAAAGCAAAAGAAAAGCTTACTATCGTTTCTGTACGTAAGCCGGCAGATTTTAAAAAATCTCACCTGAAAAATGCTATTAACGTTGACCTGAAAAAACTGGCCAGTGAGACAGAGCCAAAAGGGATTTTGAAAAGTCTTGAAGATGTTGCAACAGCTCTTGGTAAGGCCGGAATTGACGGAAAAGGCCTGATCGTGGTTTATGATGATGGAAAAATGAAATATGCCGGAAGGTTTTACTGGATTCTAAAGTATCTTGGTGTTGAAAATGTGAAGCTTTTGCATAGAGATCTGAAAAGTTGGCAAGCAGCAAGATTACCTATTACAAAAGCACCAACACCGGTTAAGGCAACAACGTTTACTCCCAACATAAACAAATCAATATTTGTAGATGAGAGCTATGTAAAAGCGCACAAAGCCAGCGCGGTACTGATAGATGTCAGGCCACCGGATGAATATCACGGAACTTCAACTAAACCTGTTAGTAACGGACATATTCCGGGTGCAAAAAATATGGAGTACACACAAATAATGAAAGAGAGTGGTATATTAAAAACAAAAGGTGAAATTGCAAATATTGCAAAAGGTGTTGGAGCAACTGGTGATAAAGAGATTATCTTATATTGCGGTACCAGTACACGTGCAGGGATTGTGTATTTTGCTTTTACAACCATCCT
>JAOZLR010000058.1:9105-11146 GCA_029934735.1 Bacteroidales bacterium | reverse complement strand
CTTCCCCTCTCAGTTCTAATGGGAATATTTTGCAGGTTAGGATTGTTTGAACTCAATCTCCCGGTAGCGGCTACAGCCTGATTATATGATGTATGAATTCTTCCTGTCCGCGGGTTTACCATATCAGGAAGTGTATCAACATAGGTTGATTTCAGTTTTGTCAGCGAGCGGTAATCAAGGATAAGCCTAACGATTTCGTGTTTGTTTTCAAGTTTCCGCAAAACATCTTCACCGGTGGAATATTGTTTTGTCTTGGTGAGTTTAGGTTTGTCGGTTATCTTCAATTTTTCAAACAGGATGATTCCGAGTTGTTTTGGCGATGAGATGTTAAACTCCTCACCTGCAAGCTCGTGGATCTGTTTTACAAGCTCATCTATCTCTGTTTCCAGTTGTTTTGAATAGGCTCTCAGAGTTTCAATGTCAAGTTTAACTCCTTCAGCTTCCATTGATGCCAGAACCGGAACCAGAGGCGTTTCAATATCATCAAACAGCTTTTTGGTTTTTGTTTTATCAAGTAAGGGCTCAAAAACCAGTTTCAACTGAAGTGTGATATCGGCATCTTCGGCAGCGTATTCCTTTATGGTCTCCAGATCAACCGATCTCATACTCAACTGATTTTTCCCCTTCTTCCCTATTAATTCTTCAATAGGAACAGGTTTGTAGTTCAGATATGTTTCGGCCAGAACATCCATATTATGTCTCATATCAGGCTCAAGCAGATAATGGGCAAGCATCGTGTCGAACAATTTACCTTTAACTTCGGTGTCATACCACCTAAGAATAGAGATATCGAATTTAATATTTTGGCCGACCTTTTCAATCTTCTCATTTTCAAGAACAGGCTTGAACTCTTTAACTATTTCAAGACAGTTATTGTAATTTTCGGGCAAGGATACAAACCAGGCCTCACCTGGTTTAATAGCAAAGGAAATTCCAACAAGTTCTGAATTGTTGGCGTCAAGCCCTGTAGTTTCAGTATCAAAACAAAAGGATTTTGTCTTTTGAAGCTTCTCAATCAATTCAGCTCTTTTTTCTTTCGTGTCAGTAAGATAATATGTATGTGGTGTATTTGACAGATCGTTAATTATTATTTTCTTATCTTCCTCCGAATCTCCAAATAGGTTGGCTTGCGGAGCGTCATCGTTTTTATTCAATGACAGGTCGGTAAAAAATCTCTTTGCAAAATTTCTGAATTCAAGTTCATCAAGTAACTCCCTTAGTTCCTTTTCGCTTGGCCCTTTACGTAAAAGCTTTTCTTCTTCAAATTCTATGGGTACATCAAGAATTATTGTGGCGAGCTGCTTAGACTGTAAACCCTGCTGCGCAAAATTCTCAACATTTTCTCTCATTTTTCCTTTCAGCTTGTCAGCGTTGTTAATGACATTTTCGACGCTGCCAAACTGTTGAATAAGCTCTTTTGCCCGCTTTTCACCAATACCGGGAATTCCAGGAATATTATCTGAGGCATCGCCCCAGAGTCCGAGAATATCAATGACCTGCTCGGGCCTTTCTATTCCAAACTTTTCGCAAATTTCTTTTACCCCGAGAACCTCTGCTTTATTACCCATACGGGCGGGTTTGTACATAAAAATTTTATCAGAAACCAATTGCCCGAAATCTTTATCGGGAGTCATCATATAGGTTATGAAGTTTTCGCGTTCAGCTTCTTTGGCAAGAGTCCCGATAACATCATCAGCTTCATAACCATCAACATACAACAGCGGAATGTTAAATGCATTAATCAGTTTTTTCACATAGGGAATTGAAGCAGCAAGGTCTTCGGGCATTTTTTCCCGTTGTGCTTTATAATCTGCATAAGATTCGTGCCTGACAGTTGGTGCAATGGTATCGATAGCAATCCCGATATGAGAAGGGTTTTCGTTTTTTAAAATATCAAAAAGAGTATTGGCAAAGCCCAGAACAGCTGAGGTATTGAGTCCTTTAGAGTTAATTCTTGGATTTTTGCTAAAAGCAAAATAGGCACGGTAAATCAAGGCCATAGCATCGAGAAGGAATAGTTTTTTTGTGTCAGGCATTTTAA
>JAOZLR010000058.1:1967-9005 GCA_029934735.1 Bacteroidales bacterium | reverse complement strand
TAAATCAAGGCCATAGCATCGAGAAGGAATAGTTTTTTTGTGTCAGGCATTTTAATAAAATTTGAAACTATCAGAAAATTACTAACTGCGAAAATACAATAAAATGATCAAAATGTACAACTTTCAGTTTGTAACTGAAAGTGCAATATTGAAATATCATTTCAAATGGCAATATCTCTATTGGTTTCCCTTCAATCTTGCTCCAATAATCTCCGAAATTTTATCAATACCAACCCTTTCCTGCTTCATTGTGTCGCGCTCTCTGATGGTCACAGTATTATCTTCCAGGGTTTTATGATCAACAGTAATGCAATATGGAGTTCCAATTGCATCCTGACGGCGATACCTCTTACCAATTGAGTCTTTCTCTTCATAAAAACACAAATAGTCGTACTTTAGTCCATCAAAAATTTCAAGAGCTTTTTCAGGGAGTCCATCTTTCTTAACCAATGGAAGCACGGCTGCTTTTATGGGAGCAAGGAATGGTGGAATTTTTAAAACAACACGTTCGGAACCATCTTCCAGTTTTTCTTCGGTATAAGCGTAGCTAAATACTGCCAGAAAAGTACGATCGAGCCCGATTGATGTCTCAACAACATAAGGAACATAGCTTTCATTTATTTCCGGATCGAAGTATTGAATCTTCTTGCCTGAATGATCCTGGTGCGATTTAAGGTCAAAGTCGGTACGCGAATGTATTCCTTCCAGCTCCTTGAATCCCATTGGGAAATTAAACTCAATATCAAAAGCGGCATTTGCATAATGAGCAAGATTGTCATGCTCGTGAAAGCGGTATTCCGATGCAGGGATACCCATACCAAGGTGCCATTTCATCCTTTGCTCTTTCCAGTATTCGAACCACTTCAGTTCCTCACCGGGCCTGACAAAGAACTGCATTTCCATCTGTTCAAATTCACGCATCCTGAAAATAAACTGACGAGCTACTATTTCGTTTCTGAAAGCTTTTCCCATTTGAGCAATTCCAAATGGAATCTTCATCCTTCCGGTTTTTTGAACATTCATATAATTCACAAAAATTCCCTGGGCTGTTTCAGGCCTGAGATAAATCTTGTTTGCATCCTCACTCAGCGAACCGAGTTGTGTTGAAAACATCAGATTGAACTGTCTCACTTCCGTCCAGTTTCTGGAACCTGATACCGGGTCAACAATTCCAAGCTCTTCGATAAGTCCTTTTACATCATCCAACCTTTCATCTTCCAGAGATGAATAGAGGCGTTTTTTAATTGACTCGATTTGCTCCTGATATTTCAGAACCCTGGGATTTGTTGAAAGAAATTGTTGCTCGTCAAAACTTTCGCCAAATCGTTTGGTGGCCTTTTTAACCTCTTTCTGTATCTTGCCTTCAATTTTTGCAATATGATCTTCAACCAGAACATCAGCCCGATAGCGTTTTTTCGAATCCTTGTTATCTATCATAGGGTCGTTGAATGCATCAACGTGTCCTGATGCTTTCCAGGTGGTGGGGTGCATAAAAATTGCAGCATCAATTCCCACAATATTTTCGTGATATTGCACCATCGATTTCCACCAATAATTCTTAATATTGTTTTTCAATTCAACGCCATACTGCCCGTAATCGTAAGTAGCAGCAAGTCCGTCATATATTTCACTCGACTGAAAAACAAACCCATACTCCTTGGCATGGGCAATTATCTTTTTGAATCGGTCTTCGTTATTTACCATTTCGCAAAAATAGAATTAATTTGTGAAAAAATCCAAAACATTACCAATCTGGCTACTTTTAGCGGCAAAGAGTTCGGTATATCTGCACTGCGTGCATGTTACTGTTGTAAATCGTTTATTTTGAATGTTAAACAATTTTGTCACAAAGCTACCAGTAGCTCTCATTTCGCCGGTCTCAAAATGCTTATTGCCACATTTTGGACATTTGTATTTTAAATGTTGCATTGTAGTATAGATTAAATATTTATATCCACCAAAATTATAACATTAATCGGTTAGTTTTTCATTTAAAGATTTAAATCCCTCACCGAGAATTTCACTTGCATTCATAACAGTTACAAATGCATTGGGATCAATTTTTTGTATAAAATCTTTTAAAATTGCGAGCTCTCTTGGATTAACGATGGTAAAAATTATTGTTTTATCCTTTCCCTTATACATTCCTTTCCCATTAATAAAAGTACCGCCACGGTTCAGGTCATTTATGATTTTATCCCTGATCTCTTCCGTTTTTTCCGAAAAAATAAACAGGCTTTTTTCATAGTTTATTCCCTGAAGTACAACATCAATAACTTTGCCTGTTATATATATTATTATAAGAGAGTAAAATGGAATTTTCCAGTCTTTAAAAAAGAAAAACCCTATAAATACTATTACAGAATCAACAATGACCATTAATTGACCTATTGGCATATGCGTGTATTTTGCAAATATCATTGCTATAATATCTGTACCGCCTGAGGTGGCTTTTGATTTAAAGATCAATCCCAGCCCAAGACCGCTTAAAACACCACCGAATATAGCAGACAAAAGGGCATCATCCTTGATAAGTGGCTCAAAACCCCAAAAGAAGGTCAAAGTATCAACAAACACTGCAGTTAACACAAAACCGATTACAGTTTTTATTCCAAAGCGTGGCCCAAGAATCTTAATACCTATTATAGTTAATGGTATATCAAATACCAAAGCCATCAATCCGACAGGGGTCCCCAATAAATAATGAAGAATGATTGATATACCATAAACACCTCCGGGAACAAACTTATATGGTGTTATAAATAACACAAAGGCTGTTGAAAGGATAAATGATCCTACCACTATAAGGCTATAGGCAACAAACCATTTTTTTGAGAATAACTTCTCTTTTACTAAAAATGCCATTTTATTAGATATTTATTGTTAAATATAAAAAGTGCGCAAAAGTAAATTTATTGGATATAAGTAAAAAAAAAACCAAGACAACTTTTTCAACAATTTTGATGTCTTTAAAATTAAGAATTATTTTTTGATTTTTTTTCTTATAAACTAATTTTCAAATTTTAACGTTATTTGTTTTACAATTAGGAAAATAGAGGAAAAATAGTTATTAACAATCACAATAATAATTTATGTAGTAAAAGTGTTTGATTTCTTTTATAAATTACCACATTTTTAAGTAAAATAACTAGTTATATTTTGCTTTTAATTTTTTTTATTAATTTAGCGACCTTTTAAAATGAATTTAAGTCAGTTTAAAATATATATCGCAAGTGTTTTTACACTATCCTTATTAGCTTCCAGCGCTGTTATAGCGCAGCAGGAAGCTCAGTATGCACATAATATGTTTCATAATGCTGCTATCAATCCTGCCTTTGTCGGGAGTTTAAATGGAATTTGTGCAACCGGACTTGCCAGGCAGCAGTGGGTCGGATTTAAGGATCAGAATGGTGATAAGATAGCACCGGAAACATATAGTATTTCTATTAATTCACCGATTAGTGTATTGCATGGAGGTATTGGAGGTACAGTTTATAGCGATAAGCTTGGATTTTGGAATGAAATAGGTGTTTCTCTCAGTTATGCTTACAGGGTTGATGTTGGTATGGGAAATCTCGGAATTGGAGTGCAGTTTGGATTTATAAATGGTAAAATTGATTTCACCAAACTTATTGAAGGAGCTCTTGATAAAGGTGATCCGCTTCTTGACGGAAAAGCTCAGGAAAGCGATATGCTTCTTAATTTTGGATTTGGCTTGCATTATTTTATTCCAAATAAATTTTATGTCGGACTATCATCTACAAGATTATCTGAATCATCATCACCTGGCGACATTCTGGCCTATAAAACAAAACGACATTATTATTTTTCAGCAGGCTACATTTTTACATTTCAAAATAATCCCTCCTGGGAGATTGACCCTTCAATATTGGTTAAATCAGATATAACAAAAACACAAATTGATATTGCTGCATTGGTTAAATACAATAATAAAGTATGGGCTGGCGTTAGCTATAGCACAATTAGAGTTGTTGACCCTTTGTCAATATTGGTTGGGCTTTCAATAAAGGATATAAAAATCGGGTATGCTTATACAATACCTTCGTCAAATTTGGGAAGCAGCGGAAGTCATGAAGTTATGGTTGGATACTGCTTTAAAATTGATATGGACAAGGGCAGAAGGAGTTATAAAAATACAAGGTTCTTATAGTCAATTGAAACAAATTTAATAATATAAAGTAAAAACATAGGATAATTTGGGTAAAGTAATTAAAGTTGATCAAAAAACATCACTATTAGATATGAAACGTATTCTTTTTTATTTGGCCGGTTTATTATTTTTAGGAAGCTGTGGTAGCTCCGGAAACGGTGAACTTACAGGTGTGCAAGACAGAAAACCTTTTTATCAACCTGATCCTTATGGAATGGCATATATTCCAATGGGAAGTTTTACAATTGGAGTTGGTGAGGATGATATTGCATACACTAAAATTTTTAAACCAAAAACTGTGACGGTTAGTGCATTCTATATGGATGAAACCGAAATTACTAATAACGAATACAGACAGTTTGTTTCTTGGGTAAGAGATTCTCTTGCAAGACAACTTCTTGGGGATGTTTTACCTGAAGATTTTCTTATTGAGGAGAATGCAAAAACAGGTGAAATGTATGACCCACCTTTCCTCAACTGGTCCACCAAAATAGACTGGAATGGTGAAGAAGAGAAAGATGTACTGGAAGAACTTTTTCTGCCGGAAAATGAAAGATTCTTTAGGAAAAAGGAAATTGACACCAGAAAGCTGAATTACAAATATTACTGGGTTGACCTAATGGCTGCCGCCAGGAAAGATTATTCGCAGGAAGGTGACCCAAAAACAGCTTCGCTCGCAAATCGCCCGCAAGGCTTGCAGGACAGGTCTGTTTATGTTAGAGAAGAAGAAATTAACATATATCCTGATACTTTAGTTTGGATTTATGATTACTCATATTCATTTAATGAACCTCTTACACAAAAATATTTTTGGCATCCGGCATACGATAATTATCCTGTTGTTGGTGTAAACTGGAAACAGGCAAAGGCATTTAGCGTGTGGAGAACCGAACGAAAAAATAGTTGGCTTGCAGGCAAAAAAGGACAGGCAAGTATTCATGACTATCGTTTGCCAACAGAGGCTGAATGGGAATGGGCAGCCAGAGGTGGTCACGATTTTAGTCCTTATCCATGGGGTGGACCTTACACAAGAAATGATAAGGGATGTTTCCTTGCAAACTTTAAACCGCAGAGAGGTAATTATTCTGATGATGGCGGAATGACACCAATTATTGTAGCCCATTATCCTGCAAACGACTGGGGATTATATGATATGGCAGGAAACGTTGCTGAATGGACAGGAGATGCTTTTGATGAGTCTTCCTATAACTTCACCTGGGATTTAAACCCAAATTATCAGTATAATGCTGAAGATGCTGATCCTCCTGTTTTGAAAAGAAAAGTGATTAGGGGCGGTTCCTGGAAAGATATTGGTAACTTCCTTCAGGTTTCAAGCAGAACCTATGAATTTCAGGACACTGCTAAATCTTACATTGGGTTTAGATGTATCCAGCCATTTCTGGGAAGACAAAAAGATGATAATCCGGCTAAAGCATCACATATTTATAAAAAGTAATAATAAAACCAATTTTTTAATCATAAATAATAATTCAATATTAAATTGTTATGGGAATTGCGAATATAGTTAAAAGTAAGGGATTTAAGAATTTTATGGCCAAGTTGTATGGCATTGGAGCTTCTGTGGTTATTCTTGGAGCCCTATTTAAAATTAACCATTATCCGGGAGCCGATTATATGCTTATGGTGGGTCTCGGTACTGAGGCTATTATATTTTTCTTTTCTGCATTTGAACCCCCACATATAGATCCTGACTGGAGTATGGTTTATCCTGAACTTGCAGGAATGTACCACGGAATATCAGATAATATAGAAGATGACATTAGTTCAAGGAAAGGACTTACTGAAGATCTTGATGGTATGCTTGCAGATGCTAAAGTCGGTCCAGAATTAATTGATAGCTTGGGAAAAGGATTAAACAAACTTAGTGAAAGTACAAATAACCTGAATGATATTTCGGATGTAGCAGGTGTGACAAACAAATTTACTGAAAAAGTGAAGACTGCGTCAGAGAATGTTGGAATTCTTTCGGAGTCGTACAACAAGCAAGCTGAAACAATAAACGAAGAAACTTTAGCATCAGAGGAGCATTTAAACTCATTAAAAACTGCTTCAACATCAGCTGACGGGCTTTCTGATGTGTATTCTCAGGCGTCCGAATCCCTTAAAAGTAACTTATCAGCAACAAGTGATTTTGACAATAGTGTAAAAGCTGCTTCCGATTCAGCAAAAGTACTTGCTGAAAACTATACAAAATCAGCGGAAGTTTTATCAAAATCAGCAGATGCACTTGACTTTACAAATCTGAAAGAAAATGATTATGGTGATCAGCTAAATAATATTTCACAAAATCTTTCTTCACTTAATGCTACCTACGAGATGCAACTTCAGAATTCAAAAGTACAAGCTGAATCTTCAGGTAAGCTAAATGATACTATAAATCAATTTGTATCAAGTATGGGCAGTTCGATTGATAATACTGCAAAGTATCAGGAAAATCTTGTAGCTCTGAATGCTATATTTGAAAATCAAATGAAAGGAACTTCTGATCAGGTTGCAACAACAGCAAAACTGAAGGAGACATTAGACGGCTTCCTGGAAAAGCTAAATGAATCGGCTGATAAGACTGTTACATATAATAATGAACTTGACAATCTTGCCAAAAAAGTTGCTGCACTAAATACTGTTTACGGAAATATGCTTTCAGCAATGAATGTTAAATAAAATAATTAGTTTGCTAAAAACCAAATCTCAAAAATTAATAATCGAATTAAATAATGGCAGGATATAAGGAAACCCCACGGCAAAAAATGATAGCCATGATGTATCTGGTGCTAACAGCACTTTTGGCTCTCAACGTGTCGAAACAGATTCTTGATGCTTTCCTTGTGGTGAACGAAAGTATGGAG
>JAOZLR010000058.1:0-1867 GCA_029934735.1 Bacteroidales bacterium | reverse complement strand
CAACATAATTTCTATCATACAATTTTAGCTGCCGACGTAGTACTGTTAAATAAATTTAAAGCAGAAGTTTATAATGCCGAAGCGGATATTATCAATTATCTTTTTTCTTCTATTTCGGCACAGGATTTTAAGATTTCTGATGTTGCAGCTAAAGTAATACCTGAAAGTAAATATGTTTTTCAGGGTGAAGATTATGCAGCCGAGATACTTGTTGCTGCTGTTGACAACACTCAAAATCCGGAAGTTTATATTCTTGAAGGTGCTGATACACTGAAAGAGGCTGATATCGATCGGGCAAAAAAATATATAGGAGAAGCTGGTGTTGTAAAATTAGAGTTGCCGGCCAATAGTATTGGTGAAAAAAAATATGCCGGACTTATTAAGCTAATGACGCCAATGGGAATCCCAAGATATTATGGATTCAAAAGCAACTATATTGTTGCCAAACCTTCTGCTACAATTTCTCCAACAAAAATGAATGTTTTCTATCGCGGTGTTGATAACCCTGTTGCTATTTCAGCTTCGGGAAAATCAGATGCTCAGTTACAACCTGCAATCACTGCAGGAAGCCTTACAAGAAGTTCTGAAGGTGGTTGGATTGTTAAAAATATTCCAAATAATGCCAATAAAGTTATCATTAAAGTTTATGCTGACGATCCTGGTGGGAAAAAATTTATGGGTGAACATGAATTCAGGATTAAACGTTTACCTGATCCGATTGCTAAGGTGCCGGGAACACAAAGTGGCAAAATTACAAAGAATGGAATGCTTGCAAATGCCTGGTTAATGTGTAGGATGCCCGAATCTACAGACTTTGAATATCCCTTTAAAGTAACCGCTTTCACTATGATTGTTCCTTCTGGTGGCGGTTATGTTAACCCTGAAAAATCAACTAATCAAATGTTCACAGATAAGATGAAGAGGTTGATTAAGGGAGCAAAAAGGGGAGATATAATTATTTTTAGGGATGTTAAAGTTCAAGGCCCGGAAGGTCCGAGAAGAATTGAAAATATTAATGTTGAAATTAAATAAAATTAAATACTATCGGTATGAAATCAAAAGTTAATTTTTTAGTACTACTGGGACTACTTCTTGGAATAGCATATACATCAGATGCTCAGATTCTTGATAGTCCACGCGATGGTGTTTTTGATGAGATAAACTTACCGGATAAAAAACCTCTTTCATATTACCCTGTCAGAGAAGCTGATGTGGTTTGGAGAAAAAGGATCTGGCGTATTATTGATCTTCGTCAAAAAATGAACCAACCCTTCTATTATCCTGAAACCAGGCAAAAAGGAATGAAAAACTTTATGACTGTCCTTATGGATGCTCTTAGAGAAGGAACAATTACCGCCTATGACGCAACAAATGATGACCAATTTCTTGTTCCTATGACATATCAGGAAATAGAGAATAAACTAACATCAACTGACACTATTCCTATTTATGACCCCAATAATCCTGATATCATTTTAAAATATGAAGTTTCCCAAAAGGATTTTGACCCGTCAACGGTTGATAGAATAAAACTAAAAGAAGATTGGTTTTTTGATAAACAAAGGTCTGTGATGGATGTCAGGATACTTGGTATTTGTCCGGTGCAAACACTTAATGACGAACAAACCGGAAATTTTATCGGTTTTGTAAATCTGTTTTGGATATATTTTCCTGAAGCAAGGCCTATTTTTGCGAAGTCAATTGTTTTTAACAGACAAAATAGTGCAATGAACCGTACATATGATGAGCTGTTTATGAACCGATTGTTCAGTAGTTATATTTACAAAGATGACAATGTGTATGGAAGAGACATATCAGATTATGCTTTAGGCATGGATGCTCTTCTGGAGGCCCAGAGAATTAAAGG
>JAOZLR010000344.1 GCA_029934735.1 Bacteroidales bacterium | reverse complement strand
TTAATAACTATTATAGATATCTTTCGTTAAAAGTTAGTAATGTATTTTAAGGTTTTCAATGTTTAAGAGAAAGACATTTTTATACTCGTTTTATTTGCTCATTAGCTTATCAGTTTTTGCTGGCCAGCAGGATGATGCCCGTCGTTCTGCGAGGTTAATGAAAATTGACAGCCTGGAGAGCCTTATTTACAACTCCCTTGGTAGCAATCTTACATCAGTGGATAAAATTGAAATTTGTGATTCTATATCACGTTTGTATCTTAATATCTCCAATGATAAAAGTGTTGAATACGCTGTGAGAGCATTAAAAATGGCAGAGAAGTTGGATGACCCGTCCTTAATTGTGGTGCCACTTGATTTGCTTGGAACTGCTTATTTCTATCTGGATAATTATAAACAATCAATAGAGTATTTTGATAGACTACTTGATATTTACAGAGCTGAAAATAATGATATTAGCTCGGCAGAAACCCTCAGGAAGATTGGCTTGAGCTATTACCATTGGAGTAATTATATTGAGGCTAATAAATATTATGAGGAAGCCCTTGATATTTTTAAAAACCATCAATATTTTGAGGGTATCTCAAGAACTCTTCGTGGAATTTCTGCAATTCAGGGTCATTGGGGTGAATATGATGAAGCATTAAACTCTGTTCAGGAAGCCCTTAAGTTTTGCGAAGAAATAGGTGATTTAAAGGGAGTTGCAATGTGTTATAATACTATTGGAGTTCTTTATCAGGATATTGCTGATTATACTAATGCCTTAAAATATTTCACGCAAAGTCTTACGACTTTTGAACGGCTTGGGAGTCAATATGATATTGTAAACCTTAACCTTCATGTTGGTGATATTTATCTTCATCTTGATGATTATGAACAAGCCCTTGAATACTTTTTTAAAGCTCAGAGTATTGGGAGTAGCCTTGATAATAAGAAGTTAGAAGCTATTACATTAAGTAATATTGGCGAGGCTTATTATGAAAAAGGAGAATATCAGACCGCACTTGATTATCAACTTCTTTCATTAAAGATGAAAGAGGAAATAGGTGATAAAAAAAGGTTAGCTATCACCTATGTTGAATTGGGTAAAATATATCATGGGCTGGGAGATGATCAGAAATCAATTGAATATCTGAATAAGGGTCTGGAAATAGCCAGAGATATTAATTTTCTTTACCAGATAAGCAGGGCATATGAGGGCTTATCTATGGTATACTATGATATTGGCATTTATAAAAAATCACTGGACTACTACAGATTTTATGTTGAAATTCAGCAAAAAATACACTCTGTAGAGAAGAATAAAGCAGTTGCAGAATTGCAGGCTAAATACCAGCTTGAAAAAAAAGAAAATGAGAATGAAAGATTAAGGCATAGTGAACAGTTACATAAATCCCAGATTAGATACCAGTGGCTGGGTATAGGATTGACTTTATTTGTATTGATTGCTGCAGTGGTATTCATTGTAATTTACAGATCGCGATATCAACAAAATCAAAAACTTAATATTCAGCTATCTCTGAAGAATAAAGAGGTTGACAATCAGAGGAACAAGATGCAAAAGCTTAATGCGGAACTGCAGGAAGCGAATTCTACAAAAGATATGTTTTTCTCTATAGTTGCACATGATCTGAGAAGTCCGTTTAACTCCCTTATTGTATTAACAGGGTTGCTAATTGAAGAATATGATCAGCTTACTGAAAAGGAAAGAAAGGAATTTTTGCAACAGATAAATGATTCGGCGGAAAATACTTTTTCATTGTTGCAGAACCTGCTCGACTGGTCAAGATCCCAGACAGGTAAACAGGAGTTAGATAAAGAAGCACTTGATCTTGAGCCTATAGTGTCAAAGATTATTAAATTGTTGAAAACAAATGCCGAGAATAAAAAAATTGATATTTCTTGTAATATTCCTAAAAGCATAACTGCATTTGGTGATAAAAATATGATATCTACTATCTTGCTAAACCTTATAACTAACGCCATAAAGTTTACTTCAGAAAATGGAAAAGTAACAGTTTCGATGGTTAATGAAAAAAATAGTGTTGAAGTAATGATTAGCGATACCGGAGTGGGAATACCAGAAACTCATATTGATAAACTGTTTCTAATTAATCACAAGATACAGACAAAAGGTACTGCCAACGAAAAAGGTACAGGACTTGGCCTTATCCTGTGTAAGGAGTTTGTAGAGAAAAACGGTGGGAAAATATGGGTAAACAGCGAGATAGGAAAAGGTAGTCAATTCCATTTTACATTACCAAAATAATTATCTTAGTTTTTTTAAAAATATTATTTGTTTGTTATATTTTTAACTAAAAATTTGCAGGCAAAATATTGAAGTTTTATATTTGAAATTCTTCAGGGCTTTTTTTATGCCTGCTAAAAAGAATAATGATGAGTCTGACTGATAGTGATATAAGATTTATGAAACGTGCTGTTGAGTTATCGCAGAAGGGGAAATTTGCTAAACGACCCAATCCTATGGTTGGTGCTGTTATAGATATATTTGATAAATGTCGCAGCAAGCGTTATGTGAGAATTAAAGGCTTTATTCAGTGCTACGTTTGTTGTGCCGTTGTATGAGAACTCTCGGATGAAAGCTCAAAATAGCATCCCGAAGATATTCCCTGTCGAGGTGTGTGTAAATTTCTGTTGTGGTTATAGATTCATGTCCCAGCATCTCCTGTACGGCGCGCAGGTCGGCGCCTCCTTCTATCAGGTGGGTAGCAAATGAGTGACGAAAAGTATGCGGGCTGATGGTTTTCTTTAATCCTATGCGTTCTGCCAACTCTTTAATAATCAGAAAAATCATTACTCTCGAAAGTCGGCCACCACGCCGGTTCAGAAATAGAATATCTGTAAACTCCTTTTTAATATTCTGCCGGCTTCTGACACTCTCCAAATAAATGCTAATGTTTTTCAAGGCTACATTTCCGATAGGAACAAGACGTTCTTTATCTCCTTTTCCGGTAACTTTTATAAAACCATCGTTGAAGTAAATATTTGAAATTTTGAGATTTATTAGTTCTGATACTCTCAAGCCACAACCATACAGCGTTTCAAGCATAGTCTTGTTTCTTGTGCTTTCAGGTTTACTCAGGTCGATTGCATCAATTAGCTTATTAATTTCGTCAACACTAAGTGTATCCGGTAATTTTCGTCCGGTTTTTGGTGCTTCAAGAAGTTCGGCCGGACTTTGTTTGATCGCATCCTCAAGCAACATATATTTGAAGAATGCCTTTAAACCCGAGATTATTCTTGCCTGAGATGTCGCTGCAAGTCCCAGTTTGTTAATCCATTGTATGAAAGCCTGCAAGTCACTTAATTTAACTTTTTCGGGAGGGATAATATTTTCGTTAAGCTCAAAAAACTGTAAAAGCTTATTAATATCGTGCAGATAAGCACTAATCGAATTATTCGATAATGACTTTTCTAGTTTTAGATAGGCCTTAAATCCCTTTATGTAATTTTCCCAG
>JAOZLR010000343.1 GCA_029934735.1 Bacteroidales bacterium | reverse complement strand
TGTAGTTTGTTAATTTCCAAATTTGGGAAGAGAAAATAGTATTTAGTCCAAAAATAGTACTTCAATTTAGTCTTTTAAACACCGAACTGAAAATCCATTAAGTTTTCTACTTGTATCGTCTGATGCTATTGTACTGTTATAATGTAAAAACCTACCCCAGGCACGATTGTTACTATCTTCATTTGATGTCCAATGAAAACTGGTGTATAGTGCACTTAAAAATGTACTATAGCTATATGATTTATATCCACCAGGCAAACCTGTAAAACCACTTACATTATTAGCTCCTGTATTTGGTTGATTCCAATGAGTTGTGCCTTGTTCTTTCATTTTCCCTCCAGCAATATTTGCACTGCCCAAGAAGAGAACCAATTCATCCCAGTCAGCATTTGAAGGTAAATGCCAGCCGTCAGGACAAATTCCTTGAGTGCTATTTGATGTAACATATTGCATCATCTCATCCCACTGATAAAGTCCTCCATAAATATTGCAGTTTGATAAATCATTGTCATAACAATACTTTTCAATTATTTCATTATCTATCTGGTTGATACTGCTATTTATCATAGTTC
This sequence comes from Bacteroidales bacterium, assembly GCA_029934735.1. Taxonomy (GTDB): domain Bacteria; phylum Bacteroidota; class Bacteroidia; order Bacteroidales; family JAADJA01; genus JAADJA01. Next base: position 2,916 of record JAOZLR010000343.1, on the reverse strand, counting down.
CGATATTCAGGTTGTCTGCCATCCAACACTGAGTACCAATTAATACTGTATTGTATGATTTGCCGTCACGGCTGTCAATAATGGGTTCACCGCAGGAATTGACTTGATCAAATATCACTGCAGAGCCAGAACCTGAATTTGCAGCCCACATATTTTTGTCCTGCTCATTTACATCATTATCCATATTAAAATCAGCGGATAAATAGCCCGAGTTTCCATTTTGTATTACCCAAAGGTCATTTTTATCTTTGTTGTTAATTTGCCCGTCGGCATTGGCATCTGATGATATCATACCCCATAAGTTATTTCCAAGAGAGCTACAGGCATGTATGTCACCATATACCTTATCACTATTATCAGAGAAGTCATAAGAAAAAATGCCATTTGTTTCTTGTAAAGGATTGTTATTCATTATACTTAAATGATTTCTGTGAGTTATTACCAGGAACAGATTATCCACATAGTTTAGGCTGATTCTTGGAGGAAACCCGTCTAATCCAACAATTGTTCCGTCTTCTTTAAGAAATGCTGCAATTTTTTTAATTGATTGACTGGTTGCTGCAGCTTGGGCATCAGTCGCATCTCTGAAATCCAATAGTACCCAGTCAACAATATCGGTTCCTGGTATTTGTGAAACCGATTCATCGCCAGTATAATTCCAAGGTACTGAATTGAATGGTTGACTAATAGGTAAATAACCTGATAGGTTTAAATATGGCAACATTTGAGAATAATAGAATGGTCCTTCAAGGAAAACCTTAAGATTGAGACCCTTCCCCGGTCTGAAAAACAAAGTATCCGAAGGTACGCTTTCATTACCGTTATAATCGAAAGAGGTAATAAAATAGTAGATGCTATCTGCAAAAATTGCTGTGTCCACAAAAACAGTATCTGAAAGAATTAGAAACGGTTCGTCTGGAAAATTTATCTGGTTCTCACTCTTGTAAACGGCATAATAACTAAAATCCTCATCAGTAGCTTTATCCCAAAATACTTTAACGTAATTGTTTTCAATGTACCCATAAACATTTTCTGGTTGTAGTGGTTTTATATTGTCAACTGAATATCCTGAATCAGGGTAAGAGAAATAATAGTTGTCGGGATCATCTGTTTCTGCTGAAACAAGAAAAGTATAATAGGGTATTCCAATAGAAGTTGAGTCATTTATTGTAGGAGCAATAAAAGCATATTCCTCAAAATTGTGAGCTTCAACATTACCAACTAATTCCCAAGGCTCTTTTGTCCAGTTTTGTTTTCTAAATATTTTATATTCTGTTATTGTCCCTGAATCCGGTGAGTCGAGAATACTTCTTGTCCAGTTCAGAGCAACCGATTTTCCCTGGTCATTGGGAACATCATCAATAGAAATTATACCGGGCAGAAATTGATTTTGATAATCCCTGTCGAAAGAGTTTGCTCCCATATCAATAACAGAGCTGTCAGGGTCAAGCTGGGAAGGGTCACCGGCATCAATACAGGGCGATTTGGTGTAATCTTCAAGTGGGTAATTTGCCCATGTCAGATGCAGGTCATTGTTATTAATATCTTTAAACAAAGGGTCGGAATCTATGTTACCAGTACCCGGCCAGCCTCCTTCTATGTTGGAGTATGATGTTTTCAATACTCCTGTAAAATCTATTATTTCATCAGGGATATTTCCATAAATGATACTATTGTCAATGATGGAAATGGTATCATAACCACCTCCCCAATTAATTCCTCCAATTATAATCCCACCTGCCATATTATCAGCAATATTATTCACAATTGTTGTTTTATTTAGTTGCAATTTGCTACTGAATAGAGTATAGACTCCTCCACCGGTATCAAAGGCATGGTTACTGCTAATCTCTACATTAGTAAATGAATCACCATCTTCTCCGCCTCCTTCATCAATATAAACCCCCGCACCTTTATTTGCATAATTATTAGATATTTTACTGTCAGAAATTCCATTTCCATCTGAACATACACCTATATGAATACCTCCACCATTTTGGGTTGCACTATTTCCTGTTATCTCACAATTTGAAATAAATGCATATTCCAGACCACAAGGTTCAGAATATATGCCGCCCCCGTTTATTGCCGTATTATTTCTAATAGTAAGGTTACTTAACCAGCAAATACCATTTGTTTGAATGCCGCCCCCATTATAGGCCGGCCCATTATTTTCAATAATTAAATCATTTAAAGATGCACCCGATTCATAACTAATAAAAATACCCCCTCCGCTATTATTACTAATAGTACCGGCTTCATATATTGTTGACTGTATATTCTCTTCTGTTATTCCTCTTCCAAAATTGTTATAGATATTGAAATTTGAGATTGTTAACGATGCGGAATACAAATTAATACCGTCCCCTTCATTATGCGAAATAACGATGTTTGTAATCACACAAGCACCTTCAGTGTTAATACCATCACCCCCATTTTGAGTTATTATGCAGTTTTGTAAAAACAATCCACTCCAATCATAAATGCCATAAGAATCATTGTTTCTTATGGTTGAATTATTTATGTTTAATGTGGTTTCCCCATAATTTGTCACCCCTGCTGCACTGCTATTTTCAATAATGCAATACTCAAGAATCGAAGTAAGAGAACTTGAAAAGTCAAGTCCACCCCAACCATTATCACTGGAACCTGTAAACAAAATACTGTCTTGTTCTGCCCCAAAAGCTTTCAAAATTCCAAATATTTGAAAAAGAAAATTATCCTGAAAAATGACCTCAACACCTGGATTAATTATTAATGAATCAGTTTCACTAATAGCGATATTTCCTTCAATCAAATACGGACTACCTGTTATAGCCCAGGTTCCATTAACATTTCCTGCTGAAACAGTTGTTTGTGATTGCAAAAATTCAGGAATAAGGAAGAGTGTCAATGATAAAAGAAATACCATTTTAA
>JAOZLR010000342.1 GCA_029934735.1 Bacteroidales bacterium | reverse complement strand
TCCCGATAATTATCGGGACTGAAAATCTTGATGTGAATGAATTTATAGAAGCCCCCTTTATATTTATAGTTCTAATAAAACCCGGAATTATGAAAAGACGATCCTTTATAGAAAAATCTTCCTTAAGCTCAGTAGCAATGCTATCTGCTTTCAATATCCCTTCTTTCGCAAAAGAAAAAAAGATAAAAACAGGCTTGATAGGTTGTGGTTGGTATGGTATGGTTATTGTAAAAGCAGCCCTTGAAACTGGTGAAGTGGAAATCATTGGCATTTGTGATGTTGACTCTGAACATTTAAAAACCAGTGCGGATGAATTGGAAAAACTTCAGGGCAAAAGGCCAAAAGAATTTAAAGATTACCAGGATGTAATTGATCAAAAAGGCATGGAGGCTTTGTTCATTGGAACACCTCCACATTGGCATGCCTTACAGTTCATTGCTGCCTGTGAAAAAGGACTCGATATTTATTGTGAAAAACCATTGTCCTACGATGTGAAAGAGGGAATGGCAATGATGAAAGCTGCAGAGAAGGCCGGAAACATTGTCCAAATCGGATTTCAAAGACGACAGAGCGAAGCTTTTAAACAAACCAGGGAGTTTATTGCAAATGGAAAAGCAGGCAAAATTCATCAAATTGGTGCCCAGATACATTATAATCCCAATATAAGAGATACAAGCATTCAATCACCACCAGCTTCTTTAGACTGGGAAGCATGGTGCGGCCCAGCACCAAAACTTAACTATAGGCCTAGTATTGGTCATAAAGCCTGGCGATTGGAAAAGGAATATGGAAATGGACATTTGGTTGATTGGGGGATACATCATATTGATATTATTCGTGAAATTATGGATTTCGAAATACCTTCGGCCATCCAGTCGAATGGAGGGATTTCTAAATTAAAAAATCAAATAACGACCCCGGATACCTTGAATTCGACAATGTTTTTTAAAGATACACCTGTGATATGGCAACACAGATTGTGGGGTACTGGTGATTTGAACAGAGCATATAATAATGGAATTTTCTTTTATGGAGAAAAGGCAACAATTTTTGCCGCAGATAGCAAAATGGTAGTTATGCCAGCAGGAAAGGACCAAAAGCAGGAGGTACTGAACATCCCTACAGAAGGTATGCAGGAAAAACATGTAGCCGATTTTGTACATGCGGTTAAGTACAAAAACAAAACCCTGGTCAGCTGTACAATTCAAGATGCGTTTCAGTCAACTGCCACAGTTCAGTTGGCGATGATTTCTTACTATAGTGGGTCTGAAGTAAAATGGGATATTGAAAAAAGAGATATTATTGATAATGCTGAAGCTTCGAAATTACTTGCCAGGGCCTATCGGGGGGAATACAAGAGGCCTGATTAAAGTATTGTATAATTCTAAATCAAAAAATCAAGGAAATTTTCCGGTGTAACTAAATTGAACTCTGAATCGGGGTAGGCATTTTGCCACTGTTTAGGAGCTTTAGTTTTTGTACTTCCATATTTAAACTCAAATGCATAAAGTTTTCCTCCCCTGTCTTCAATCAAGTCTATTTCCTTTTGATCATAAGTCCTCCAGAAATAATTGTTTGAAAACATGCGCTTGTATTCCTGATTTTTTAGTCTTTCCATTACCATAAAATTTTCCCAAAGCATTCCGATATCATTTCTGCTTCCAATAGGGTTGAAATTATTTATTATCGCATTTCGAACACCATTATCTAAAAAGTAATATCTGGAAGATTTAGTTATTTCATTTCTCAGGTTTCTGGAAAAACCACCCAATCGTTTCACTACAAATGCTTTTTCAAGTAATGAAATATATCGCTCAACACTTTGTTTTGCAATACCAAGTTTATTTGCCAATTCATTCAATGAGACTTCATGCCCAATCTGAAAGGCCAAAAGTTTTAATAAATCAAATAGTTTATCTGAATATTTTAAATTTTCAAGTTCAAGAATATCCTTTAACAAATAAGAATCGCGCAATAAATGCAGGTATTCCGTTTTATCAATTTCAATATCCTGATTCAGAACCTCCGGATATGAGCCAAAAATTAAAAGTTCATCCAATATTTCAAGCACACGCATACCTCCAAACTGCTCATGCAATTCCATAACCGAAAGAGGGAAGAGTTTTTTTTGTTTTTGCCGTCCAGTCAATGGTTCCCCTAATTGTCCCGACAACTCAAAAGAAGATGAACCTGAAAGAACTATTGTTTTGCCAGGGGAAATATCAATCAATAATTTTATTGAATATCCTATTTCAGGAATTCTTTGTGCTTCATCAATAAATATCAAGTCGTATGAGCCTAAGGCAGAATTTATCCTCTGTAAACGTTGTGATGATAATACTTCTCTCAAATCAAGGTTGTCTCCTGTACCCGAAAACACTTTGCCATCAAAACGTGAAATCAGTCTTTTGATAAATTCTGTTTTACCAACCCTTCGGGGTCCCATTAATACAAATACTTTCCCCTTTTGTAAGAGCTTTTCATCTGTATTTTCGTAATATCTATTTAACCACCCTGGTTTCATTATAAATAATTTTCTCAAATATAGAGTATTTATCTTAATTAGGCAAGTTGATATGCCTAATTCTGCCTAATTAGGCAAGTTGATATGCCCAATCAGGCTTAAACCAAATTTAAATTGGTTTTTATTTCCAGCAGAACAGTTATTCTATGCATAATTATTTTTTGTATTTTTTCCTCCAGTTCAGGTTTTTATTCAACCCTTAAACCCAGTGTCCAAACAGGCATAATTTACAATTTATTCTTGACTTTTTGGATAAAATGTTGTATATTAGGGGTAATCTCGATATTGGCAGTAGAATAATATGTTGGATCCTGAATTTGAAGATTATTTATTGACTATAACAGGTGTTAAAAATCTTTAATTTGAAAAGTTTATAATAAAGAGAATCTGTTTAATTATCATTAATTTATAGAATCAATCTTGTATAAACTGGCAGAACGGACAGATAGAATGAAAAAGCCATAATATTCTATTTAAGTGATATTCAAAAAAATAAGTTTCACTTAAAAAAGTTAAAAGATGTTCAAAAAAGATGTTTTCGTCAGGACATTACTAATTATGCTGATAAGCAGCATATTGATAACCTGGGCTTTGGCTGGCCACTCGATTTTGACCCTTTTTCCGGTAACAATACCCCGAGACACTCCTTTCCGTGGGAAATAGATTCGACTGATGCTGCAGGCACTGATCGTATTATGGTTATTACTAGTTATAATGGCTCTCCACCTGCCGGACAAGATGGATATACAACTCACACATCCCGTCCTGATAATAATGTGCAACCAGTAGTACTTACCTTTCCAACAGACAGTATTAATAACATCCGGTCAGCGATATTACAAATATTTGCTGATGATTTTCAAGCACCATTATGGCAATCATCATTCGAAGTCAGACTTGATGGCATTAGGGTACCTTCTTATGAAACCATTTTTAATAATTTACTTCAGACAGGTCCGATAGGT
>JAOZLR010000341.1 GCA_029934735.1 Bacteroidales bacterium | reverse complement strand
ATTATTTTTTCAAGTCAATTGATTTTAATATAATATCATTTTCTTCCACTCCTAAATTTCTCGCTATTACCCCACATTTGGCCTTTAACAGGAAAAATACCGAACGGTTAACATTTGATAGTCCTTCATAATTTCCCTGCCCTTTACTAATAATCATATCGGCACTGTTAAACCTTTCGATAAAGGCATTATTGCAAAAATTTAAAATAGTTCCTGGTGCCGAGCTGCCAGAAGATATTATTTCGGCAACTTCATCAAGCCCTGAGCTGATAGCATCTTCAAAGGTCACATCATTTATGACAGGCACATCACGTACAACATAAGTCACAGGCTTACCTAACTCCTCAATAAGGATTTTATCAAAAACCGACTCCCCTGCATTATCGCCAAGGTAAAGAATTGATTTTGCATTTTTAAGTTGATATGTAAACTCCTCAAAATCAAAAATGGCAAAATCCTGTTCAAGTATCTTTTCTACATCTTCAAGAATATTGAACTCCTTCCCTACCCCCAGATCAATAACATTTCCTGCGATTGCTATCCGGATAGCTGTCAGAAGTCTGTTATCTGAATTGTTTACAACCTGGATTAGTTTTGGATACAGGGCCAAAGCTTCATTAATATTCGACTCCTTGATCTTTTTATATGGATCATCAACACCTGTTATTTCCCTGACTTTTTGGTAAATCAAATCACCTGTTTCGGGAGGTGTGCTGTCCATAGGAATATCTTTTATCAGGCACCCGACCTTATCGAGCAATTCTTTGATCTTTATTTCATCTTTTGTTGCTGTTTTCCCAGCCCGTAAGGCCTGGTTCATAAAACAAGGCAAACAATCAAGGTATGTCTTCATGAATTTATGATTTTCTAATAACTGTATTTCAATAATTCAGTTTTGTCACGATTTTTCCCGATAGCTATCGGGATCGCCTCCAAAATCCCGCCAAAACTATTTTTTCTATTCCATTTATTCCCCGACCTGAAGGTCGGGGCTACTAACATTTCGCCCCGATGGGCATACGCGTCAACTTAAGAGCTATTTTGTTGATGATTGTTAGATTTCACCTCACCCTATCCCTCTCCTCAAGGAGAGGGAAGAAGCTGTCGCGCGGGCCTTTCCTCTCCCGTTGGGAGAGGATTAAGGTGAGGGGTGTAACCATTTTATCAAATAACTTTATGCCTGTCCACCATAGAGCTTCAGCACATAGATGTGTGTTTTAACTCAATTATGGATATTTCTTCTATTTATTTTTCTTTTTGAATAAATTCCCAATCCGCTTAAAAAGCCCCTCCTTCTCCTTTTTTTCTACAGTTTTCTTCCGTTCTTTTTTTGCTTTTTTCATCTCTTTTTTTGCTATGGCAGCAGAATCGCTTTTGTCGAAAATATCCCCGACAATATCGAAGAAATTTTTATCCGGATTTTCTAATGTAAAATCAGGACAATCCAGGGTGACAAGCAAAGTATCTGTCAACAGAGGAAAGGGTGAAAGGTATTTATTTGCTAGTGTTCTGTCATTTTCCATTTCATTAACTACTTTCCCAAAAATTGGCAAAGCCATATGTGCTCCCGAACCCAAAGCTATTGTTCGGAAATGTATTACAGGTAGTTCAGCACCTACCCAAACGCCCGCGACAAAATCAGGAGTATAACCAATAAACCATCCATCAGCATTATTTTGAGTGGTCCCTGTTTTTCCGGCAATATCACTGTGTACCCCATAAATACTGCGTAACGATCTTCCTGTTCCCTCATTTACAACACCCTGTAACATATTAGTTACCTGGGCAGCAACATCTTCGGTAAAAGCCACACTTCCATATTTAGGAGAATCCTGTTCATAAAGGACATCTCCATTGCTATTCTCAATGCGAAGAATGCCAAATGAATTTACAGAATAGCCATTATTAGCAAATGCAGTATATGCTTCTACCATCTCAAAAAGTGAGATTTCGGCAGTACCTAAAGCAATGGAAGGAACTTCAGGGATATATTTATCAATATTTAACTCCCGGGCCAATGCAATGACATTAGCCGGGCCGGTTTCCATCATTATTTCCGCAGTTATAGTATTTACAGAATTTTTCAATCCGCCCTTCATACTATACCACCCTTCATATTCGCCTTCTGAATTAGCTGGCGACCAATCATCATAGTCTTCATAAACTCGTCGTTCATTAGCAAACATCTGGCAGGGTATCATACCCTTGTTTAATGCCGCAGTATAGACAATTGGTTTAAAAGTAGAGCCAACCTGTCGCTCAGATAGAACATGATCATATGGCAGGTATTGATGATTGACACCACCCACCCAGGCAAGTATAGCACCAGTTTTGGGATCAATAGCCAGGAAACCTGTATTTAATATTCGCAGATAATGCTTTAAAGAATCAGATACACTTTTTTGCACCACTTTTTCTCCATCGGAGGTGTAGATTTGCATAGTATGTGGGATCCCCAGTTCTTTGTTAATCTCTGCCTCGCTTTTACCTTCTGCTTTCAATCTTTTGTAGGATTCTGTTTTATGGAGCTTGTTAATATAAACATCAGGATATTGATACCAGGGATCTTTTGTTTTCCAGTGATTATCAAATTCTTTCTGCAATTTTTTCATATGTCTGGCCACAGCCTGCTCAGCAAATAACTGTAGTTCTATATTTAGAGAAGTATAAATACGCAAGCCATCAATTTCAGGGTTATAAGTGTCCCCATATTTTTCCTTTAGAATACGACTTACTTTCTTACGGATATATGTTCTGAAATAGAGGGCAATGCCCCTGTTCATATCCATCAAGTTGTAGTCCAGATAAATGGGCTGTTCTTTAAAACCAGATGCCTCTTTCTCTGTTATAAACCCCTCAACTACCATACGAGACAACACCGTATTTCTTCTTGTTACTGACTTTTCGGGATGAAGTCGTGGATTATAGGCAGTATTGGCTGCCAGCATACCTATCAGGGTCGCTGACTCAGGAATATTCAAATCAGCTGAAGGTTTATTAAAATAACGCCAGGCTGCTGCTTCAATGCCATATACATCTTCGCCAAAAGCAACCGTATTCAGATAGAGAGTGAGAATTTCCTCTTTGCTGTAAACATCTTCCAATTTAGATGCTATAAAAATCTCTTTCATTTTATTTACCGGCAATGAAAAAAGACCATGGTTTTTTCTACCATAGAGGTTTTTAGCGAGTTGCTGACTAATAGTGCTACCACCACCCTGCGAAATATTTCCAAGTAAAACTGATTTTACAATTACACGACCCATGCTAATGAAATCAAGTCCATGATGTTCAAAAAACCGGCTATCTTCAGTAGCAATCAATGCTTGCCGTACATAAGGAGAGATAAACTCATTATCAATAGTTTGCCGGTTAATGATATAATATTTCCCTATAAGTGTTCCATCAGAAGAGTAGATAAGAGAAGCATTATCCTGATCAATAGAAACGATATTTTCTGCGGTTGGAAGTTTACCAAACAGACCGAGATATACACTCAG
>JAOZLR010000340.1 GCA_029934735.1 Bacteroidales bacterium | reverse complement strand
TCTCATAGAGTGAAAAACTTCAAGTAATCAGTGGCAAATATACATCAAAATCAGTTACTGTTGATATGAAATATTTCTGTAATTATACTATGGCGGTATTTCTATAATCAGTTACAATATTTACAATATTCTGTACGCCATCATCATTGCGCATGTTTTGTGCTAACTGGTGAGCCTGGGTTCTGTATTGTCCATTTCTTAAATCATCAAGAGCAAAAGCAAGCCTGTCAACAGTAATTTTTTTGGGAGGTACTGGTTTTGGTCCGATACCCATTTTAAATATACGATCTCCCCAATAGTACTGATCAACTATCTGTGGCAAAATGAACTGGGGTAGTCCTGCCCTGGCAGCTGTATGAGTTGTGCCGCTTCCTCCATGGTGAATAATTCCGGCCATTTTAGAGAACAGAGTTCCATGATGTGAATCACCGATACTGAAAATATCATTATTTACATAGCCGCTTCCCAGTCCTGCCCAACCCTGGCCTATGACAGCGCGACAACCAACTTTTTCAACTGCACTCACAACCATTTGAGTAAACTTATCGGGATTTTTAACTTGAACGCTTCCAAATCCTATATAAACAGGTCTTTCACCACTTTCGATAAATTCCAGTTGTTTTTCATCCAGTTGTCCATCAATATTTCCATAACAATAGCCAGTGTAATCATATTTATATCTGCCTTCCCATACTTTGCAGGGTGGTGCCAGTTCGGGGTTAATTGCCAATAGTGTATGGCTTTTTCCTGTGTGGTAATAATTTGAATTGTTTGCCGGTTTTAATCCCAGCTCAACACGTTTTTTATTGATGAACTTTTTAATGATAATTTTTGAAATCATAGACAGCCCACTCCAGCCAATTTTATTAAACAATACAGGCATATTTTGCCAAGGCATAAAAGGTGGTGGATGGTTTCCGGGCAACACAGGTGCAAAAGTAACCCTGAAATGAGGTATCTTGCGATATTCGGCAACAGTGGGGGCAGCTATTTCATTAACAGTAGTAACCAGCGCATCAGCATCTTTGGTAGCATCTATCATAAAATTGAACTGCTCATCGATGGAGTTCGAGAATAAGTCAAAAGCTCCCTTGATTGAGCCAAAGCCGCTTCCCAATTCTTTCATCAGTTTTTTAATATCTTCATTTTCATAAACCGATGGTTCTATTCCAAGGCTTTGTGTGTAGTCCTTAAATATCTCGGGAATACATATTGAAACATCATTTCCTGCATTCTTTAAAGCAGATGCAACTTCAATAATTGGATTGACATCACCGCGACTTCCCCGGCTGGATAGAACTACTTTCATCTTACGTTATCTTAATAATTTTCAATAGTTTCAATATCAATTTCAGGAAGAACAAAATCTTTCACCCTGTCTTTTTTCGATTTATAATATGCCCATGGTATCCTTACCAGCAATGCTCTGGGATTGAATTTAAGTGAGGACATAAGCCAGCATCCGTGTGTACACCAGCAGTTTGCTTTATCACCTCCTCCAATCTCTTCTATCTCTTTCTTCATTACTTCTGAATGAAGAGCTTTGTTGATATTGAAATCAAAGTCCTGCATTTTACCTATTGCAGGTCGCACTTCACAGGATCTGAAGGCTCCGTTGTGATCAATAACGATTGTTGTTTTGCCGGCAGTGCAAGACATTCCCCAATGGCTTGGCCCAAAATAGTTCTGATCCTGCAAATTATTGACAAACCTGACAAATCCCATAAAATATGTTTTTGCCAGTTTCCTTTTTGTTCCTTTAAAATTTTTAAACAGCCTGTTAGCCTGCTCTTCAATCAGAGGATAGACCTTTTTTCGTAACCCTGCTAATTGCTCTTCTGTGAGATTTTTGGTTGTAGGGTCCTTTGGGTCGCCTCTTACAACTTCAAAAAATTGAGTTGAAATCAGATCCTTTTGAAGTAGGTAAACTCCCAGATCAAAGACTTCATCCAGAGCTTCAGGAGTGACGACAGTTGCAACATTCTGCAAAAGTTTTGGATTGTTGCCATATTTTTTCTTTATCAACTCCATCGATGCAATTGTTTTCTTGAAGTTGCCGGGAACTCCTCTTATTTCGTCGTGGGTCTTACCTATTCCGTCAAGAGAAAAGTTTAGATGAATTGAAAGTTCCGGGCACTCTTTAAGGAGCCTTCCAATACCCACATCAATCTTTTTTGTTAGTAACCCGTTTGTGGGCAAATTAATAACCCGGGCATTATTATTATTGTAAAACAGGGTTATGATTTCAACCAGATCTTCTCTCAAAAAGGGTTCTCCACCAGAAAGCCAAAGCTTGTCAAAATTAGGTGATGTTTCCGACATTTTTTTTATCTCATCAAATGTCATATCCTGATTGCTGTTCAGCTCATTATGATAAAAACATGTACGGCAGTTAGAGTTGCAACGCGATGTGACAAACAGAAAAAAACCTTCCAGCGTTTTTTTTCGCATCAATTTATGTAGCAAACCCGGTTCGCCCTGATGGATATCTTCATCCTGAATGTCAGGTTGTCTGTTTTCCTGATCCTTAGTTTTTGTTTCGGTAGAAATCTCCGAATCACTGCTAATCGTATCTGAAAATGGTTCTTTTCTCATATAATATTTTTCTTGGAAAAAGGCAAAAATAGAATTATTTTTGATTGAATGCTTTAAGTTTAATTGCTTGTTCTATTTATTTTCAATAAAAGCATAAGCTGTAACTGGACCTCCTGTTGCACCAACTATCCTGACAGGGCTGGTCTGAAGATCGAAGCTACTCCTGCTTTCTGTTGGAATTGTATATAAATGAACCATTGATTCGACTATAAGTTTTTCCTTTAACAATTGGTGTGCTGTATGACTGCCGTGCGGATCAACAGTCATCGAATCAATCCCAACAACTTTAAGATTTGCAAAGGAAGCGAGATATTCTGCTGCTTCACCGGTCAGGTAGGGTAGCATATCAGGACTATGAGGATAATTATTTTCTGTCCACCTGTCGTAGCCTGATCTTATTACTACTGCACCTTTTTTTGAAAGTACGGATGAAAAAGGCTTGAGGTTTTCCTTTGTTATTTCAGTTATGAATTTAACATTGTTGATTGTTTTTGCATTAGGCAAATTGCTGAGATCAATCATACAGGCTGAGTTAAAGGCATAACTGATATCAAATACTTCAAATCCCTTATTGATGGAATCCAAATTCTGATGGTTTGGTGCGTCTCCATGAGGCTGAAAATTATGATCGCCCAATTCGTGAATATAATGATGCCAACCTGTTTCGACTATATCACTAAAGACAGTACGCTTCGGCTTTGGGTCGCCTGGATAAACCTCCTGGTCAAGGCTTAATGGTTGTGTAAGATCGATTACAATAAATTCAACACTTCCTAATTTTATCTTTTTGGATATCATATTAACTTTCTGATTTGGATTTTGATAATAAACGGAGATCAATGCAAGTTTAATAATCAAGATTATACTGAACCTTATATTCCATAGAATTTAATTCCAGCGCTATAAGATTCC
>JAOZLR010000339.1 GCA_029934735.1 Bacteroidales bacterium | reverse complement strand
TTTTTGGCTTGCTCCTCTTATGCTCAACGTAGCATCTTCACTAATTATTCTATTGATGAAGGTTTGGTTCAATCAAGTGTGCTTACTGTTTATCAGGATTCAAATGCCAATATCTGGTTGGGGACACAGGGAGGATTAAGCAAATATAATGGACGAACATTTAAAACTTATGACACACGTCATGGCCTTGCCGACAATCATATTTCATCCATCCTTCAGGATAGCAAAAAGAGGTATTGGTTTGGACACAGATACAAGGGTATAACCTTGATGATTGATAATGAAATCTCTGTAATCAGCCTGACAGACAGGAGAGTTAACGTTATTAAAGAAGATAAAAACGGGAACATTTGGATTGGGACTCATGGAAAAGGAATTTACATCCTGCCATCAGGTAAGGAAGCGATTATTGAGAATTTTATCCATCTGCAATCTAATTCTGTTGATTACCCTGTATTTGTTTATGATATCATTTTTGACAATCAAAAAACCGCTCTTGCAGGAACCGGAAATGGATTATATTTAATTGAATATGATCTCAAAGGCAGAATAACCAGGGTTATTCGAAAAACTAATCATAACAGCAAACTACCATTCAAAAACATATATTCTCTTCTATATGACAAACAAGGTGATTTGTGGTTTCTTGGAGAAACAGGAATTTCAAATGTTGAGAAAGAAAACCTTCCTGATCTGAGCAATATCAGAACATTTTATTTTGATAAGACAGTTTCAAATGTTTTCCTAAACAATATTGTTGTTGACAAAGAGGATAACATCTGGGGAGCCACAGAAACCGGAATTTTTTCGTTCAGAAACGGTAAATACAAATATTTTTCCTCTAAGACCGGCTTTCCCAGACAAAAAGCAAATAAGGCAATGGTTGACCGTGAAGGTAATGTCTGGATCGGGACGATGAGTGAGGGAGTGTACAGATATTCAGGAGATAAGTTTACAATTATTGATAAGCAAACCGGCTTGAGCAATAGCATGATTGTTAGTATCACGGAAGATTTATCCGGAAACATGTGGATAGCAACTCAGGATGGCCTCAACAGATTTGATGGAAACAATTACAAAGTTTATACTAAAAAGAATGGACTTCCAATAAATCAGGTGGATATAGTTTTTACTGACTCGCGGGGTTATGTATGGCTGGGATTTTTTGGAGGAGGATTAATACAGCTAGACCCAAAAACTGACAAAATGCAATACTTCACCGAAGAGGACGGATTGATAACCACATCCGTTTTTTCAATTGCAGAAGACAAAAACGGGGATATCTGGTTTTCAACTTTGGGTATTGGTGTTTCAAAATATTCGTATCCAAAGAACGGACAGAGTGAAAAAATAGAAACATTCACAAAAGATGATGGATTGTGCAGTAATAATTTATGGACAATGCACAGCGACAAGAAAGGAAATATATGGTTTGGTAGCGACAACTACGGGATATCAAAGTACGATGGAGAAAAATTTACAACATATAATGAAAAAGATGGACTGACTGACCTTAGTGTCGGAGCAATCTGTCACGACAAGGATAACAATATCTGGATCGCGTCTATTGGCAGCGGCATATTCAAATTTGATGGTAATGAGTTCACTAATTACAGTGTTGAACATGGACTTAGTTCCGACAATCCCTTTAGCATTATTTGTGATGATGACGGATATATCTGGGTTGGAACAAATACTGGTATTGATAGGTTTGACCCTGTAAAGGAATCGTTTAAACACTATGGAAAGTCTGATGGATTTCTGGGTATTGAAAACAACCAGAATGCCATTTATAAAACCAGGGATGGAATGCTTTGGTTTGGCACAATAAACGGAATTATGATTTTTGACCCTTCAAAGGATTCACCAAATACATTACCTCCGGCTACTACAATTGAAAATATTCAGCTGTTTAATAACAATTTTGATTACGAAAAATACGCCAAATCCATTGATCTGGCTACTTTTCTGCCTGTTGACCTGAATCTTCCTTATAACAAAAACCATTTGACATTCGATTTTATCGGCATTAGTATGGTTGCACCCGAAAAAGTCAGGTACCAGTATATGCTCGAAAATTTTGATACCGAATGGAATCCCCCCACTACCACAACAACTGCTACATACACAAATATTCCTCCGGGAAACTATACTTTCAAAGTAAAAGCCTGTAATAATGATGATTTATGGAGTGAAAAGGCTCTTTCAATGTCGTTTGCTATATTGCCACCTTTTTGGATGACCTGGTGGTTTATCTCAATTGCCATCCTGGTTATTGTAACAATAGTGTATTCGGCATACTGGTTCAGAGTAAGAGTTATACGGGTAAAAAATATAGAACTTGCCAGGCTGGTAGATGAAAAAACCTATGAAATAAAGATGGAGGTAGTGGAACGTAAAAAGGCGCAGGAGAAAGCTGAAGAGGCTGACAGACTTAAAACCACTTTCCTGGCAAATATGTCACACGAAATCAGAACCCCATTGAATGCAATAATAGGTTTTTCAGAACTATTGAAGGATGACGGTCTTGAAGAAGAAGACAAAGGTCTTTACATTAAGCATATTACCTCATCAGGGAAAAGCCTGTTAAATCTGATTAATGACATTATCGATATTTCAAAAATTGAAGCAGGGCAACTAAGTATCAGCAAGGAAGAATGCAGAGTTAACTCAATGCTTAACGAATTGTACGCTACCTTCCAGACAGAATTAAACAGGCTGGGAAAAAGCAATATTGAATTAAAAATTGACATTGCATTTAAACCGGAGGAGTTTACTTTTAAAACAGATCCGTTCCGTTTACAGCAGGTACTTACCAATCTTTTGAGCAATGCCTCTAAGTTTACAGAAGAGGGATTTATTGAGTTTGGATACAAACCCGAATCGAATGATAAAATCCTGTTTTATGTAAAGGATACAGGCTCCGGAATCCCTGAGGACAAACATAAAATTATTTTCGAGCGCTTCAGACAGGTTACTGAAAAAAATTCAAGTGCCAGAAAAGGAACAGGGCTGGGCCTGGCCATTTCCAAAAAGCTTATAAACCTTCTGGGAGGGGAAATATGGCTTGACTCAAAAACAGGCAAGGGATCAACATTCTACTTCACAATCCCGCTTGATACTGCTATCCCACGAAAAAAAATTGAAGAATATCTTAGTAATAAAGATGGCTCTGACATATCATTCGATGAAAAAACAATTATGATTGTTGAAGATGAGGAGTCGAATTTTGTTTTGCTAAATACTATTCTTAAAAGGCATAATGCAAAGGTTATCTATGCTTCAAACGGCAGCATTGCTGTTGATATGATAAGAAAAAACGGACACACTATCGATCTGATAATGATGGATATATTGATGCCTGAGATGGACGGGCATGAGGCAACCAGGATAATAAAGGACCTAAAAAGCGAAATACCAATAATCGCCCACACAGCATATACAATGGAAGTAGAAAAAGAGAAGTGTATTTTATCAGGTTGTGACGATTACATTTCCAAGCCCTATGA
>JAOZLR010000338.1 GCA_029934735.1 Bacteroidales bacterium | reverse complement strand
AAGGTATTACTATCATAAATATTGGGAAAGATAAACTAAAGGAATTTATGGAATTACCCTAACCTGGATAAACCAGAAATTTTAAATTGCAAAGAAACATCCCGAAAGCTTTCGGGACAAATAAACTCCAATTATTTAAAAACCCAAATTCTAAACTGCACCTTACTTTGCTATCAAAAATTTGTATTTTTGATATTGGTTTTTGTTATTTATTTGACAATTGTTATTTGTTGTTTGTTGTTTTCTGCCAAAAAATACACGAATATTAGAAATAAGATACTAAAGTGGCTTTCATCCAGAAAAATCCCTGCCTCAAGTTCGTGACAATTTTATTGCAGAAATGCAGGCTGCTAAATATTTTTTATTTATTTGAATAGATATTTTTAAAATATGTAGTTTTGGAAAGTCAATTTTTTAGACAGAAACTAAATTTTTTTAAATTCATTTATTTTATAACCCATGAATCAAAATTCAAAATGTATTCCGATTATTTATGAAGGTGAAGCTCCCCTGATCCAGCCGATAGACCTGGAGGGATTTCGCGAACACAACAGGAAAAAATCCAAAGCACTCATTGATAAAACTATGAGTGAAAAAGAGGCCATTGATAAATATTTAAATGATGGCGACTATATCGGTTTTGAACTTTATGGCACTGTCCGCTGCCCTATGACGCTGACTCGTGAAATTGTTCGCTCCGGCAAAAAAGATTTCCGTATTGTTGGCCAGGGTGTGCATGAGCTCGACCTGCTGTTTGCCGCCGACCTGGTAAGAGAAATTGATTTTACCTATATAGGTCTGGAAGTTTATGGTATTTCGGCCAATATGCGCCGCAGTGTTGAGTCGGGTGCAGTAACAAAGATCGTAGAATGGTCGAATGCTGCCCTCACATGGAGGTTTAAAGCGGCAAGTATGGGAATCCCTTTTATTCCCACCCGAAGTATGCTGGGAACAGATACTATTCGAAAATCATCAGCAAAAGTAGTGGAGTGCCCCTTTACAGGAATAAATGTGGCCCTGCTGCCTGCCCTGATTGTGGATGTGGCTTTTATTCATGTTCATCGTGCCGATAAACATGGGAATTGCCAGATTGATGGTGTCAGTGGTTTTGCCTTTGAGATGGCAAGAGCCTGCAAAACCCTTATTATCAGTGCCGAGGAAATTGTTGATGCCGAAGAGATCAGGGAACATCCTGACAGAACAATAATTCCCTACTATCTTGTTGATGCGGTGGTACATGCTCCTTATGGTTCATGGCCAGGCGAAATGAGTGGTATGTACGAAAGAGACGAACCTCACTATAAAGATTTTGTTGTTAAGCAAAAGACAAAGGAAAATATGGATTTGTATATGAATGAGTGGATCTATGACCTTCCTGATCATTCTGCACTTATTGAAAAGATTGGAAAAAATCGTTTACAGGAATTAACTATTAAGGACGCTTAATTATGACACAGAAATATTCACCATCAGAGTTATTAATATGTCTTGCTTCACGAGTGATGGAAGACGGAACAACTGCATTTATAGGAAC
Source organism: Bacteroidales bacterium (assembly GCA_029934735.1). GTDB lineage: Bacteria > Bacteroidota > Bacteroidia > Bacteroidales > JAADJA01 > JAADJA01. The sequence continues at coordinate 1,982 of JAOZLR010000338.1, read as the reverse complement.
GGGGATACCAATGCTGGCAGCCAGCCTGGCGCAAAAAATGCAAGCGCCAAACCTTGTCCCAATTTTTGAATTTGGCGGTACAGGTGCCATACTCGAAAAACTACCTCTTGCCGTGGGCGATATGCGCACATACAATAAGGGGATCGCTGCATCCGGCATTTGCGACATTATGGAAACTTCACAAAGGGGTTTTGTGGAATTCGGTTTTTTGGGAGGAGCGCAGATTGACTGTTATGGCAACCTGAACTCTACAGTAATCGGAGACCATAAAAATCCTAAAGTACGTCTGCCCGGAAGTGGCGGCGGAAACGATGTGGGTTCAAGCTGCTGGCGTACCATTGCCATTATGATTCACGATAAAAGACGGTTTATGGAGAAGATTGACTTCCTGACAACTCCCGGTTTCCTGACAGGCCCGGGAGCACGCGAAGAAGCAGGACTACCTAAAGGAACAGGGCCATATCGTGTGGTAACCAATCTTTGTATTATGGGTTATGATGACACAAGTAAGAAAATGAAACTGCTTAGTGTAAATCCGGGAGTAACTGTGGAACAGGTAATTGAGAATACCGGTTTTGACCTTCTGATAGCCGATGAAATAACCCACAACGAGCATCCTACAGATGAAGAACTAAAAATCCTCCGTGAACAGATCGACCCGGATGGGCTGTACAGGTAAGCTTTTTTTATAATGAGATATTCGTAGTTAAACGCGAATAATTAATACTATTCGAAGACAACAGAAATCTACACCCATGTATGCAATTTGAATATTTCACAAATTTAAAGTCCCGGAGATATGATAAATTTATAATAGTATTATACTAAATTAAAATTATTTGTAATTTAGCGAACGTATAAACACCATTAACAAGATGATAACTGAAATCCAAAATTCTTACCACTTTGATTTACAAATACTTAACTAAACAGGCAACGTTGCCCATAGAGAAAATATGAAGCATGGAGTGGTGGTTACACAAAAATGGTACTGGTGGTTAGCCGGTAGTTGGTAGCCATTAACAAAAAAATAAATAATTAAAAAGATGAAATGTCCACATTGTTTAGTCGAATTTCACGATGAAAAAGAAATTACAATCCTTGAAGGTGACATACAAGGGCAATGGGCGATTGAGACATATATATGTCCGAATCCGAATTGCAAAAAAAGCATCTATTATTTAATCAATGCCAAACTTTCCCAAAGTAGAAATACTTATAGGTGGAATATTATATTAGACTCAAAAGGTGAAGAACAAGTTTTTAAAAGGGAACTAGTTAGACCGAAAGGTTCTTCAAGACCACCAGTCCCAAAGGAAGTGCCAACAGATATAGCAGAGGATTATACTGAAGCTTGTTTAGTTCTACCAGATAGTCCTAAAGCAAGTGCTGCTTTGAGCAGAAGAGCATTACAACACTTATTAAGACAAGCTGCTGGAATAAAGAAGGGGAATTTAGCTAATGAGATCCAAGATGTTTTAGACTCAAACCAACTACCTAGCTATCTTTATGAAAGTATTGATGCAATTAGAAATATTGGAAATTTTGCAGCTCATCCATTAAAAAGCACTTCATCTGAACAAATTGTTGATGTCGAAGCTGGAGAAGCTGAGTGGAATTTAGAAGTATTAGAAATGCTTTTTGACTTCTATTATGTTCAACCTCAAAAGACAAAACAGAGAAGAGATGCGTTAAATAAAAAATTAGGAGATATCGGAAAACCAACAATGAAATAACGGCTACCAACAGCAAGTAATATCACATAGCCGCGTTGCGGTCATTAAGACAAAGAATTGTAAATTTGAAAGTAATACAAATCAAAATAAATCAGAGTAAGGAACGGCTACGTGCCATACTTGCAACACGTTGGGGGGAATGCAAAGAAATCACCGAATTCATAAAAAATATTAAATATTATTTGCAAAACAAAAAACTAATCGTAATTTTGCGATTGATATGAAGCGAACAATTGAAAATATTGA
>JAOZLR010000337.1 GCA_029934735.1 Bacteroidales bacterium | reverse complement strand
ATAATTGATTTCCGGACTGTTTCGGATTTTAACGAATGCTTTGCATGGTGAATAACCCGGAACTTGTCACCATCAACCACTGTTCAGGTTTAGTAATCCCCAAACAGTTTTTTCACCTTTAACAGGAAGCTTTATTACCTCCTGCCCAAAAACATTAAAAACAACCACTGTCATTCCATTATTGGCTGTCATTCCGAATCCTTTGGGCTGGCTTTTTGCGGTGGGGTGAGGAATCCCCTTGCTATTATGACTGCCGTTTATTCTTTGGTGGTCTTTCATAGCAGGGAGATTTCTCCTTCCTGCGCTATGGCCTTCCCCAAGAGTCGAAATGACACTACTTTTCGGAATGACACTACTTTTTGGAATGACAACGTATTCGCTTTTTTATTTCTGCACAACCACCTTCCCGCTAATCATCTTTCCCTCTATTTCTAAATGGTGAAAGTAAATTCCATTTTTTACTTCTCGTGTATCCCACACCGTTTTTATATCCATAATCGGTAGTTTTATTACCTCCTGCCCGAAAATATTAAAAACAACCACTGTCATTCCATCAACGCCTGTCATTCCATTACTGGCTGTCATTCCGAATCCTTTGGGCTGGTTTTGTGCGTTGGGGTGAGGAATCTCCTTGCTATTATGACTGTCGTTTATTCTTTGGTTGTTTTTCATAGCAGGGAGATTCCTCACTCTTGCGCTCTGGCCAGCCCCCGGGTTCGGAATGACACTACTTTTCGAAATGACATTATTGTAGTTGGTTGTGGATAGTTCAAACACAACATAATCTCTTGCAGGATTAGGATAAACCTTTAGCTTTAAATTGCCAGCCTGCAATTCGTTTACACCGAGGCAGTGTGTTACGTAAACATAGTGCGGCTCTGACCATTCGGAAGTGCCGCAATAATTAACACTCCGGGCACTTATTTCAATATCTCCTTCAAAGCCTGGAGACCAAAATACGGATGCTTGTAAACCGAGATTTGTAACTGTACCAGCAGAATCCGGTTCAAGTTTCCAGTCAATTGTCCAGGCATTGGCTGGAGGTGGAATATGAAAAGTGCTTTGTTGATTATTTGCTGAATATACAGTATCAGGGCCGGTAGGAAGGTCAGGAATTTCAGGATTATAGCTTGGACATATACCTATGTTAATTAACCAGACACTTGTACCATCCTCATTACAATTTACATCATACGATTGTTTTGAGTCTGACTGCGTTGCTAATAAAAAGTTGTAATCACCTTTTTTTATAACTGAATGAATAGTATTCAGACTTTCGTAATCTACACCACCGAAGCAATGCTCCCATTCTATTTGCCCAGAGGAAGATAGTTCTACAAACCAAATATCCGAGCTATAACCACCAGGTGTTAAGTGAATACCCGTTACATCTCCATCCTCAGAAAATGTATTACCTAAAACCACAAAGTTTCCTTCTTCTGTTTGAGAAATGTATGCAGGTTTTTCAATATCGGTACCACCGAGACAATTTTGCCACAGGATGTTTCCCTGATAATCAATTTTGACAATCCAGATATCATCATTTAAAGCCCAATTACTATGATACCCAAAGACATCACCATCAGAAGAAGTTGTTGAAGCCAAAATCATATAGCCGTCCATAATATCTTCAATATAGTATCCCGCATCATAACCAGATCCGCCATAACAGTGTTGGCATAAAATATTGCCCTGTAAATCCAGTTCTACAATCCAAACATCACCTTCCCCTTTTGGATTACAAGCAACAATGCCACCTTGCTCCTCAGTTGAACCGGCTAACATAATATTACCTTCACTATTTAAAGAGAGTCCGTTACATTCGTCTTTCCACTGATTTCCTAAGGTCTTTTCCCATTCAATATTTCCTTCATTATCGCATTTGCATAACCAAATATCTTCCTGTCCGTAATAAATACTAATATCTCCACCTCCATTCTTAATTTCGCCTGTAAAAAGAAAACCACTCACTGGCAGTGTTATAATGTCTTTTGGTACATCATAATAGGTGCTCCCGTATGTCTTTTCCCATATTATGTCTCCTGTGGCGTTAATTTTGAAAACCCAAAAATCATTTCCTCCATTGTTTCCTGATTGAATATCGCCATCTGTTGATAAAGCTTTCCCGTAAACGTAGTATTCATTATTTCCGGCTTTTATTATTTTTTGCGGAATATCGGCTTTAGTACCTCCGAAGCATTTTTGCCAAATAATATTTCCCGAAGTATCAACATTGCTGATTAGTATGTCATAAGAGCCATGATACGTTGGAATATTGTATGTTTCAAACACACTTGTCGCTATCAAATAACCGTTTTCAGATTCGCAAATACTACGGGGCCAGTCATAGTCGGAAGTACTATGACATTGTTGCCATTGTATTTCCGGCATTTGAGCCCAGCCGGTAAAAACAAAAAAAAGCGATATAATAAGTAGATTTATTTTCATAATATCTGAGTTTTTATTTCTGTACAATCACCTTCCCGCTAACCATTTTTCCTTCTATTTCTAAATGATAAAAGTAAATGCCGTTTTTTACATTTCTTGTGTCCCACAGTGCCCTTCGTAGGCTTGCCGAAGTAGGGACTGTTTTCTCATCTTCAACAGGAAGTCTTATTACCTCCTGCCCGAAAATATTAAAAACAACCACTGTCATTCCATCAACGCCTGTCATTCCATTACTGGCTGTCATTCCGAATCCTTTGGGCTGGTTTTGTGCGTTGGGGTGAGGAATCTCCTTGCTATTATGACTGTCGTTTATTCTTTGGTTGTTTTTCATAGCAGGGAGATTCCTCACTCTTGCGCTCTGGCCAGCCCCCGGGTTCGGAATGACACTACTTTTCGAAATGACATTATTGTAGTTGGTTGTGGATAGTTCAAACACAACATAATCTCTTGCAGGATTAGGATAAACCTTTAGCTTTAAATTGCCAGCCTGCAATTCGTTTACACCAAGGCAGTGTGTTACGTAAACATAGTGCGGCTCCGACCATTCGGAAGTGCCGCAATATATATCCCTGACTCTTATTGCAGCTACACCCTCAAACCCGGGCGACCACACAACATCAGAGTGCCATTCGTAGCCGTACATTGTTCCTGCCGAACCGGGGATTACCTCCCATTCATAATGATAGTTTATTTGCGGCGGGTTAGCAGCCAAAAAAGCAGTTGCTGTATCAACGTTAATGCAAACCGTATCGTTGCCGGTTGGCGTTTGCGGTGTTGCCGGAGTGTTTTGGGTGCAGTCGGCTATTTCGAATACCCAAAAATCCCTGTCCACTCCATTACCACCATGTGGTGTGCACCCCACATCATACGAAGGACCGTAATCGGTTTGCCCGGCTATTACAAAATTATTGTCGTTCTTTTTTACTACGCCGAATTCTACATACTCTTTTCCAAGACCTCCGAAACATTTTTGCGTAAGCAATTCTCCTTCATCACTTAATTTTATCATCCATATATCAGAGTCGTATTCGCTTAAACTGTGATTGCCTGATACATCACCATCATTTGAATAAGT
>JAOZLR010000336.1 GCA_029934735.1 Bacteroidales bacterium | reverse complement strand
AGGAACTCTTCATTAGTATCGGTAAATTTCATCCTGTCTTTCAGGAAATTCATAGCTTCCAGCGGATTCATATCAGCAAGATGATTTCTGAGTATCCAGATACGCTGCAGTTGTTCTTTTTCAACAAGCAAATCTTCGCGTCTGGTACTTGAAGCAACAATGTCGATAGCAGGATAAATCCGCTTGTTCGACAATTTCCTGTCTAACTGAAGTTCCATATTACCTGTACCTTTAAATTCCTCAAAGATAACTTCATCCATTTTCGAGCCTGTCTCAGTAAGTGCAGTAGCAATTATTGTCAACGATCCACCGTTCTCAATCTGCCTTGCAGCACCAAAAAAGCGTTTTGGTTTTTGCAGGGCATTAGCTTCAACACCACCTGAAAGCACCTTTCCGGATGCCGGAGCGACAGTATTGTATGCTCTTGCCAAACGTGTTATTGAATCAAGAAGTATAACCACGTCGTGACCACATTCCGTCATTCTCTTGGCTTTTTCCAGCACAAGGTTTGCAATCTTAACGTGTCTGTCAGCAGGCTCATCAAAGGTAGATGCAATGACTTCAGCTTTTACGCTTCTGGCCATATCCGTAACCTCCTCAGGTCTCTCATCAATTAACAAGACAATCAGATAAGCTTCCGGATGATTTGATGCAATTGCATTAGCAACTTCCTTCAGCAGAACCGTTTTACCTGTTTTTGGCTGGGCAACAATCAATCCCCTTTGTCCTTTACCTATTGGCGCAAACATATCAATTAGCCTTGTTGACATAGAGTTTTGCTTATGTCCGGTCAAAGTAAATTTGGTTTCAGGAAACAGAGGAGTAAGAAAATCAAACGGTATTCTGTCACGAATCTCTTCGGGGAGTTTACCATTAATTTTTTCAACCTTAATAAGAGGAAAATACTTTTCACCATCTTTCGGAGGTCTTATGCTTCCTTTGACAGTATCACCTGTTTTCAATCCAAAAAGTTTGATCTGCGATTGAGAAACATAAATATCGTCGGGAGAATTCAGATAATTATAATCCGATGAGCGTAAAAACCCATATCCATCCTGCATAATTTCAAGAACACCTTCGCTGGATATCATCCCTTCAAACTCGAAAGAATATTCATCCTTTTTCCTGTCATGATCCCTATTATACCTATCATTCCTCGCTTTATTGCTTGAATCCTGCTTTGAAGACTCACCGGTTGTTGGAGTTACCTTTTTATATTTCTTTTCATCCGGTCTATCTTCCGTTTTTGGCTTGGCAACAGAAACTTTTTCTGTTTCTTTAGTACCTTGAATAGTTTCACCATCCAGTTCAGGAAAAAGGCTTTCAGTTTTGGCCTCTTCCTTTGCTTTGGGCTTGTTACCACTATTTTTCGGTTCCTTTTTTATTTCAGGCTTCTTACTAACTGATTCGGCATCTTTTGCAGAATCAACTTTCGTTTTTCTTTCAACCTTTTCGGGCGTACTCTTAATCCTTTTTCTTCTATTTTTTGAGATTTTTTCTGATTTTTCCTTTTCGAGGATATCTTCAGATGGATTCAATGCCTGATGATCTAATATCTTATAGATAAGTTCTTGTTTTTTAAAAGCTTCAAACTTTTTAATGTCAAGCTTTTTTGCAATTTCTCTTAATTCGGGAACCAATTTCCCGTTAAGTTCAATAATATCGTACATGTAAGTTAAAATTTGTTTTCAAATATCTGATTCTAATTCTATCTAAGTCAGAACAGTTTAGACTATTTTATCATTATTTTTTCCTGGAATTGTCGTTTAATTGAATAAGTTATTCTTTCTATAATCTCCCACAAGTTATTTTTTAAGTTATTTTTTTCGAAGATCAATGAAAAAAACGAAATAGGGAATCAAAATGCGGTGCAAATATACAAAATAAATTAACAACCAAGTATTTTTTTTATTTTTTTTAAAATAATCTTCAAATACTATATATAACTATGTAGTTACTTCCTTTTTATTTTTATTGTTATTATTATGATAAACATCTAGAGCAACCAAAATTGCGATAAATCCCCAAAAAGGAACAGATGCCTTATCAGTATCAAGAAAATTATTCAGAAAACCATGTGCAAAATATGATATCAGTCCTAATAAAACCGACAGAGTAAGCAATTTGACCTCTCTATCCTGAGAGGATGCATAAAGCTTAAGTCCTCTGTAAATGACAAGACCAAATAATAGAATTACCGATAAGGCGCCAATAACTCCAGTCTCAGCGAGCGGGCCAATAAATTCGCTGTGGGCATTACCCCTGTCTCCTGCATTAGTACTGATAATTGTTTTCTCTCTTGACATCTGGAACGGTGCATACATAAACTGATAGGTTCCTGGCCCCCAGCCCCAGAATGGCCTCTCCCCGAACATCCGAAATGCAGCCTGCCATCGGTTTATCCTCTCCAGGTTCGAAGCATCAGATGTTATGTTGGCAATTGACTGGACATGCTCTACAAAATTTGCAGATGAGTCCTGCTTGTTACGCTCAAGTTTCTCAAATATCTGCTGCTGAAATGTAAAAAACAATCCAAAGAACAAAACCCCGGTAACAAGTACCCACCGAAATTTGATTTTTAACAACACTAACGCCATTACCATTGCGGCAACAGCAAGGCTTAGCCAGGCGGCCCTGCTGTATGACAATATTATGGCAACAATAAAAAAAGCAAAAAAGATACCTGAAATAGCCCTGGTGCCTGCACTATATTTCTTATCAATCGAAAAACCAAAAAGTACCGGGATAAACATCGCCAAAACAGCACCGTAGGCTGTATGGTCGTTATAAAAGGGAGTCATTACCCAGTGACCCGAATCTTCATCAAACCCATGAAGTGCATGATGATACATCGTATAAATAATCACTCCCGTCAGCGGGATAACATAAAGCCAAATAAATGACCTGATCTTCCCGTAATTCTTAAAGAGAATAACAGCTACAAAATAAAACGGGACAACAAACCACAGTCGGGATAACAGAAACTTAAATGAAACGACAGGCATCTCACTTGTTATGCTGGTAAAAAACAACCAAATAAGATTTATCATTATAGCTATTGTAACCGGATGTTTAAGCACCCTCTTGTCATAGCTCCCCTCGTATAAAAGCTTGATAACAAAAAAGATCAACACACCAAACATCAATGGCTCGGTGGGTAATGACACACCCAGCCCCAAATCCGTATCCTGTAAAGATATTGCAATGGGAGTTAAAAACGTAATTAAAAGCAGAACCTTATCAAGTGAGATAAAATAAAGAAGTATAATAAATAGTATCACAGGCAGGAAAGCACCCCAGTAAAACTCCTTAATAATCAGATACGAATTGAATAGTATAAAGAGCAGTGCGATCAGATAGACCCATATTAATTTACTTCTTTCTGTCAAGGTTGTATAATTTAGTTATCCAATCAGGCCTTTTTCGACATTCCTTTATAGTTTTCAAGAACCAGAACAACAATGAATGAGATGAAAAACGCTGCCAATGCCGATATAACAACGATCAACCACCTGACAGGAGAAGCCTTTTTATC
>JAOZLR010000335.1 GCA_029934735.1 Bacteroidales bacterium | reverse complement strand
ATTGCGGTACCAGTACACGTGCAGGGATTGTGTATTTTGCTTTTACAACCATCCTTGGATATAAAGACGTGAAAGTTTATGAAGGAGCTTACAACGAATGGGTTGTAAATAATCCGGTAGAAAAATAAAACAAAATAATTTTTAGTAAGCAAAAGAGGTCGGTTCCGCTTGGTGCCGCCTCTTTTTTGTTTACAGTTGAAACTAATATCATACTATGAGACCTTTGCAAGGTAAAACTATAAGATCTATTTCATTTGGTCCTGAGTTTGCAACAGTTATGATACATGCAGACTATAAAAACAATAACTGCCACGCCAAGAGTCGCCAGAGTAATTTTATTAAATATTTCCATTGTCATTGATGAGCAACATCCAATAAACCCCGCTATTATCAGAAACAGATAAAACAGGAACCCGATAATTCCAAATAGGAATGCGAAATTTCCAAAAAATACTTTCATTGCTATTTTATTTTCAAAATCACAAATATACTAAATCTACATATGAATGTCAAGTTTATTTTGGATTTATATTACTTTTGCAACCTGATAATGCAAAAGATACCACAAATAAACATTAAAGATTTTAATTACTTCCTACCTAAGGAGAGGATAGCACAGTTTCCCTTAGATAAGCGTGATGAGTCAAAACTAATTGTTTACAAAAACGGCAAAATATCAGAAAACAGGTTTAAATACATTTCAGAATTGCTTCCTGAGAACAGCCTGATGATTTACAATGAAACAAAAGTGATTCAGGCACGGCTATTATTTGAGAAAGAGACAGGAGCAAAGATTGAAATTTTTTGTTTGGAACCGATGGAGCCAACCAGGGAAATTCAACAGGCATTCGAACAACAATCAGGGATTGTGTGGAAATGTCTTATAGGAAATTCTAAGAAATGGAAATCCGGTCAGCTACGAAAACCATTTTCATACGATAAAAAGGAAGCTATTCTTACGGCGGAAAGAGTTGAGCAGCACCAGTCATTTTCTTTAATTAAATTCACCTGGGAGCCTGCCGGACTGACCTTTTCTGACATCTTAATTCATTCGGGGATAATCCCTCTCCCACCCTATATGAACCGAAAGGCAGTTGAAGCAGATAAATACCGTTATCAAACAGTTTATGCTAAGGCAGAAGGTTCAGTTGCCGCTCCTACTGCCGGTCTTCATTTTACAGATGAAGTTTTTGATATGCTACTACAAAAAAACATCTCGTTTGATAAGGTAACCCTTCATGTGGGTGCAGGAACTTTTAAACCGGTGAGCACTTCCGGTATAAGGGAGCACGAAATGCATACCGAGCACATTTATATCAGAAAAAAGACAATAGAAAATATTTTACATAATTCTGGTAAAAACATAATTGTCGTTGGTACTACAACCACACGAACCATTGAAAGTCTATACTGGTTCGGAGTAAAGCTGCATGTTGATGGCGATAAATCCAAATCAATAAATATAGAACAATGGGACCCGTATAATCCCGAATACAATAAAAATATTTCTGTTGAGAAATCCTTAACAGCAGTATTAAAACGTATGAATGAAAATAATATGGAGGTTATTTCAGGAAAAACCCAACTTATAATAGTTCCGGGTTATAAATATAGAATTCCGAACATACTCATAACTAATTTTCATATGCCACAAAGCACACTGCTTCTGTTGGTTTCAGCCTTCATTGGTGAAAGATGGAAAGATGTTTACGATTATGCCTTAAAACACGATTTCCGCTTTCTAAGCTATGGTGATTCCTGCTTGTTTTTTAAGAAATAATAGCTAAGTTCTATAGAATACAGCAAAATAAAAACAGGCCACCGAAAAAAATATCCGGCAGCCTGCTATAAAACATTTTTATTTATAAATCTGCTACCCTTCTTTCTCAAATTTCTTCAGCATACAGATTAAATCCACAACTCTGTTGGAATAACCCCATTCGTTGTCGTACCAGTTCAGAGTTTTGATTATGCGCTTTCCCAGAACCCTTGTGAATTCAGAGTCATAGATTGAAGAGTAGGTATTCCCGACAATATCCGACGAAACCAACTTATCTTCTGAGTACAAAAGAACATTCTTCATTCTTTCGGAGCGTGAAGCCATTCTTACGGCAGCATGTACATCCTCTAAAGTCACATCTTTTTCAACCTCAACTACAAGGTCAACTATAGAGCCGTCAGGCACAGGAACTCTTGAAGCCATACCGTCAAGCTTACCGGCTAATTCGGGAATAACCATACCAACTGCAACTGCAGCCCCGGTTGTTGTCGGGATAATATTCTCGGCAGCAGCGCGTCCCCTTCTCCAGTCCTTATGAGGAACATCAGCAAGGCGCTGATCATTTGTGTAAGCATGAGTTGTAGTCATCAAACCTTCAACTATTCCAAAATTATCATTCAGAACTTTTGCCATTGGAGCAAGACAGTTGGTTGTACAACTGGCATTTGAAATAATTCTGTGTTCCGGTTTCAGACCATCATCATTAACACCTATAACTACTGTGTAATCAATCTCACCTTTGGCAGGGACAGTTAAAATTACCTTCTTTGCACCCGCATTCAGGTGAGGCAAAAGTTGCTCCTTTGTTCTAAAAATACCTGTTGCCTCAACAACTACATCAACTTTAAGCTTTTTCCAGGGCAATTCACTAGGGTCTCTGACAGCAAGCATCTTAACCTTCTCATTTGGAGTTATCAGATAGTCACCCTCCAGTTTAACATCCTGGCCAAAGCCCTTCATAACTGTGTCGTACTTTAGCAAATAAGCCAGTACATCATCATCAAACAGGTCGTTGATTGCAACGACATCAATATCTTTTCTGCTATTCAGAATTCTGAATACAGAACGTCCTATTCTGCCAAATCCGTTAATTGCTACTCTCATTTGGCACCTCCTTTCTTATCTGCTTTATCATAAGCTAATATTAATTCTTTAATTCTTGCGGCCATTGCAAAAGCGCTATGATACCACGTTAATGTTTTCACCATCCTGCCAGGTGACAACAATGTTGCTTTCTTATCAAATACAACAGAATGGCTGTTATTAACAACATCTGTCGAAACAATAGGATCGTCAACAACCTGTATAATACCGGGCATCTGATTGGCAGCTTTTTCCATTACCCTGTTTATATCTTCAACAGAAATACCCTTATTCAGTATTGTTGTCATATCCAGCAAGGAGCCGTTTGGAACGGGAACATTTAATGCAGTTCCATCAACTCTGCCTTTAAACTCCGGCATAATGTATTCAATCCACTTAGGAGCTGTTGTATAAACAGGGATAATGTTTTCCGCTGCAGAGCGACTACGTCTGAAATCAACTCCTGCCCTATCCCGCAACGGCTGGTCAGAAGTGTATGAATGAACAGTTGTGAAAATAGAATAATCAACACCAAAGTTCTCAGCCAGAATTTTCAACATAATGGCAGAGGCATTTGTTGTTGCCGAACCAGGTGAAACCAATTTATCTGAAGATTTTATCGTATGATCATTAACACCAAAAATTGCAACTCTGTCGATAATTTCAGTTGGGA
>JAOZLR010000334.1 GCA_029934735.1 Bacteroidales bacterium | reverse complement strand
TTGATAATAACTTTTACTGGATATCTCCAAAAGATGATATTCTTGATTATGAGGATACAAGCGAAGCATGGTATGTTACCACACCTTCAAAACAATATGCTGATTTTACCGAATTAAACAATATGCCAATTGTTAAGGTTGAAGATAAAATGACGGTAAAAAAGGGTGAAGAAAATACTGTTTTTGAGGTTGCACTTGAAAACAAAAGTGATAAAATTGCCTTTTTTATTAATTCAAATATCATCGACAGTAAAACAGGTGAAATAATAATACCGATAATATGGTCTGATAATTATATTTCATTATTACCCCATGAAAAAAGAGTTTTAACTGCAAGGATAAAGAACCATTTACTTGAAGGAAAGGACACAAAACTTACGGTTAATGGATATAACTTTCCGATGTAAAACCGTTATAATGTGATCATTATGAAAAAAATCATTTTCTTATTTTTAATTCTTTTTACTCTTATCTCATGTAATGAAAAGAAGGAGAAAACTTTTCGTTTTTATGTTGCAACGGATGTACATATGATCAAACAGAGAACAGATTATACCAGTTGGTTTTTTCGTGATAAAATCCTCACCGATATAAAAAATGATTCGGCAGGTATTGGAAAATTTATTGTTGTTACTGGTGATATGGATCCGTTTTTCAGGTTAAAGGAATCTGTATCAGAAGTGATGGGAGATGAATACCGTTTTTATCCAGTAATTGGTAACCATGATGTGGGTTTGACCAATAACCAGTATAAAGATTTTTCTGGTGCAAATTGGGGAAATGCTTTTGACATTGTTAAATACAATAAGGAGTATTTGAAAAACATCGTAAATTGGGGACCATCAGTTCAATCGCCTGCATTGAACAATATTGTATACAAGGATAGTTTAACAGGTAAAGAGTATTTTACAACTTACGATAAAGACAATATTACAGGTGCAAAATACACATCATACTCATTTGATGAAGGTAATTCACATTTTATTATACTTGATTTATACTCAGGTTTGAGGTTTAAAGGAGCAGAACATTTTGGTCGTATTTCAAATGAACTGTACAACTGGTTAGCTAAAGACTTATCAAAAACAAGAAAAGAGAACATTTTTGTTTTTGCACACCAGCCTGTATGGTTTGCTCCGGATGACAATGCTCTGATCAATGTTAATTATAGGAATTTTTGTAAAGAGAAGTCAAAAAAGAATGGAGCCGATTCATTGACTTGGTTCAAAAAAGAGTATGAATCAAAGATAAAAACAAGAGATAAATTCTGGAATCTTTTATCAGAGCATAAAGTTGCTGCTTATTTCTGTGGTCATTCACATCATTATACAGCAAATAATATTGAAGGAGTTTGGGAAATAAATCTTGAATTTGGTGCATGGAGTATTGAAGGCAGGTCAAGATATGGAGAAATTATTGTAGATAAAGACAAAGTAGAATTATTAGTGAAAGGGTTTATTGAAGAACCAGCTCATTTTGAAACCATCGAACGCATTTTGCTGAAAGAATAAATAAGAATCATATTGATTATGAGAATTAATAATAACTAAATTTTAAAAAATCTTTTTCTAAAGAAACATTATGCTACACTCAAAATTATATACCCTGTTTTTTAGTGTCTTGATGCTTATCGGTTGTAACGATCAGCCCGAATCAATCCAACAGAAATCCATATTTAAGAAATCCTTTATATCGTTAATGCCCGGGGGAGAACCGGATGACCTTAAAGAATTCACTCCTATTCATCCATCGGTAATTGCATGGGGAAGCGACCCCATCAGTTCTGACCTAAATGTCAAAAGATTCTCTAAAGATATTGCGGTTTACAAAGAGATGGAACTCCCGTTAATTGCCAGCAATGTATGGATGCTAACAGCCACAGACAAATATATGCATGAACATCCAAAATATCAGAATGCTGTTTGTATTGATATTGCCGGCGAACCAATCGTTCCTAACTGGCTTGATTCAAATTATAATGGCGTTCTTCCAATGTGGGGTTGCACAAATAATCCTCTTTATCGTTCATTACTAAAGGAAAGAGCTACAGTAGGTATCCAAAGCGGAGCCAACATGCTACATCTAGATGACCACATGGGAACCTGCGCCGCTGTATTAGGAGCAGGGGGCTGTTTTTGTGATTATTGTATGGCGGACTTTAATAATTGGCTTGAGAAACAATACAGTAAAAAGGAATTAATCTCAATGGGTGTTGTTGATATTGATAGCTTCCGATATTCAACAATTGTAAAAGATGCCGGGTTTTTAACAAAAGAAGATTATACAAGTGGAGCTAAAGATTCAATTCCACTTTTTAATAAATTTCTATCATTTCAAAGATATGCAGTGGCGGAATTAGTTCATGAATTAAGTGAAATGGCAGACAGTATTGCTGGTAAACACGTTCCCATTGGAGTCAATGCCTGGAATCTTATCCCAACGCAATTTGCGACTTCTCATTATGCAGATTATTTTTGCAATGAGGTTAAGCACTATGATGTTGAAGATAATATTCCTCCATTTGCATACATGCTCGGAAATGCACTTCATAAACCAGTTTTTAGTACAGGCACGGGAGAAGACTGGGTAACCATAAAACATAAAGAAAGCCCTGCAAGAATTAACCGGTGGATTGCTACAGCCTATACATTTGGCAACTATTTTATGTATGCATACAATCAGTGGGGATTTTCTGAAGAAACGGGTACACAATGGTATCGATTTCCCATGAAAACATTCGAACCTTATAGCTCTTTCATTACTGAACATTCTGCCCTTTTTGATGATTTCGTTGATTATAAACAAGTAGCTGTTTTGTACGATAATGAGTCTTTTAGATTGGGAGACCAAAGTGCAAGAGAGATTTGTCGTCAATTACACTACTCACAAATACCTGTGGGACTGGCTATATCAGGAGATGAGTGGCTTAAATATGACCTGACTCCCGAAACATTAAGTCAATTTGAGTATTTAATAATTCCTGAAAAAGCAAAATTGACAAGCCATTTGGATAGTTTATTCACTCCATTTTCGAAAAAGAACAAACTTATTCATTGGTCAGATGAAATTGAGATTCAATCCATTGTTAAGTCACCATTAAAGGTTTTGGACACTGAAAAGGTATGGACGATACCAAAAGTTAAAGTTTCAGATAATAAAAAAACTGAAGTTGTTATCCATTTGCTAAATCAGGATTTCAACAATGATAATGACAAAATGAATAAAAAAGCTGCTTTTAAACTGTCTATAAATAATCTCTTACTTGGTAAGAAGGGATGTTCTTCTGTTTATTATTATACTCCGGGGCATGACAGAATTAATCTGGAATTTGCCGATAATAATGATGGTATCACTGTAAACATTCCCTCTCTAAATATCTGGGGTATTATAAAAGTAGAGTAGTCAATTATAAAAATAGTTTAAATTAAAAATCAATAAAAATGAAAGTAGAAAGAAGCGTACAAAATCCAATTATTCTGCCGGACAACGTAAAAGCATCAAGAGATGATTTTGAAGTACATTATGTAATGAATTGCGGTG
>JAOZLR010000057.1 GCA_029934735.1 Bacteroidales bacterium | reverse complement strand
GGAATAATAGTTTTGGAGTTGTACCTTTATTCTCTCCGCCTTCATCTTTATTCGGTACGTCGATGGCAACTTCATAATCTGATTTATCATTTGTTGCAGTAAATTGCATTTTTTCTTTCCAGTTGATGGAAATGTTTAGTGGTTCTTTCATTTTTCTCTTTTAATTAAGCCATTTCAAATTGGCTGATTATTACATTGTTCCTGTCTCTTTTTGTTCTTTTTAATTTGTATTTCAACATTTTATAAAGAATAACTGGCATTACTTTGAAGAAATTAATTGAAACTGCAATTTCCTGCCATAGATTACTATAACTAACCGGTTTTCCTTTGAGACGTAATGTAAATGCTTCCATAACATTTCCATGCAGATTAGTTAAGTTCATCATTAATATGCTCGACATAATATCTTTAGTTTTTTCTTCACCGTAAGTTGCCAGAAGTTTTTGAGTTGCTTCCTTATCAGGGTTTCCTTTTGTATCGGCGTAATGCTGTGCGTATAACAATGCTTCCAATTGTTCCTTGGGTGCTTTATCAAAACCTTCACCCGTCATTAAAAACTCAACTTCTTCTTCAGTCATTCCGGCCTTTAAAGCATTTTTGGCATGGGTATAACTACATAGTTTACATCCATTTACCTGCGAAATAGCCAGGCTTACACTTTCGATAAATTGCTTACTGATCACCGGGTTTAATTGAGCTTCGATAAATGAGTCAGAATGCTTGATGAACTTCTTTATATCATCATTCTGTGTTTTTAAATCAATTATTCTTTTATCAAATTTTCTTGACATAATATGTTTCTCCTTTTAATTTATAATTCACTTACTTTATTATACTCTTATTGTATTGTACATTGAGCGTACAAAAGTAGAACAAAATATTTTACTTCCTAATATTTTTTAAATTATTTTTCAGAAAGGCTTAGAAACGTATCAGATCGGCACAATGAGATCTTTGTAAAACATTGAATTTTGTCCTTCTGAGTGATAGCGTCCAAAGGACTCCTTCGGAGAAGAATCTTTATTATCTGAATTCCTGAATGTTAAGATTCTACATCCCGAGGCCTCGGGATTCAGAAAGACAGTTTACTGAGGTTTTGCAAAGGTCTCAAGAGGTGATACTGATACCAGGATACTACATTCATTGCAGGGTTCTACCGGTATTTTAGTGGGTATGTATAAATATTCAATAAGCAACTCTCAATAAACAATAAGCAAGTAAAAAAAAATTAAAGTAAACAAGAATCTATAAATTATCTGAATTTCTGGATATTGGCATCAACAATTAAGTAAATAATTTGTTACAATTATCTTTCCCTATGATTCTGGAATAAATTGAGGTAAAACCATTTGTTTGTTGAATATTGCATATTGAGTGTTGAGTGTTTTTTAAAGTAACCATTAAAATCGTGGCAGTACCCTTTGCAGAATAAATTCTCCAAAAAGAAATTCCCTTTGTGCGCGGACAATATTTATTCTCTAACAATTTTGATTGTTTGCCCCGTTTCTGCTTTCAGAAGATAGACACCCGGATTGAGCTCGTATTTTTCAAGATTAATGCGGAACATTCCCTTTTCTGATTCGTGGGAAGAAACCGGAAAACGGGCAATGTATTTCCCATTAATATCAAATAATTCAAAACTTAAATTGGATTTGTTTGTACTACTAAATACCACAGAAACATTGTTCTTAAAGGGATTGGGATAACAAGTAAAAGTATCCATGCTTAATCCGTTAATACTTACCGGGTCGCCCTCAATAACTGTTAAGAAACTGTTTGCTGCAATATTTGTAATGGTTTGTAGCTCGCTGTTGAACCAGTGAATTTCAATAGATTCAATACTTGCATTTTGACCCAGTCCGAATTCGAGCGGCAGACTATTGAAATTATTTCCGCCATCACCGGCAATTACTGTTTGGGTAATTTCGTTTTCACCTGTTTTTACTGTTACTGTAACACCAATGGCATCTCTATTCGTTTCTGTTCCAACAAGCGTTAATACCAGAAAATTATTGGGACAGAACCGGTTTTCGTAAAGTTTGTGTGTACTCCAGTGTCCCGAACCAAAAAAATCAATTGCACCATCATTATTGTAATCGCCCCAGGAAGTACCAAAATAATCGCCACCAATCCCAACACCAGAATTGACATCACGGATGTTTAGTTCGTCGGCAACTTCAGTAAAAGTTTCGTCACCATTGTTACGATATAAGAAATTGCCTTTGTAATGGTCATCCACAATTATGTCGAGCCAACCATCGTTGTTGTAATCGGCAAAGCTAGCGGTACGTGAAGAGGCTTGCCCAATTGCTCCTGATGAGGTGGTTATATTAGCAAAAGTGCCATCGCCATTGTTTTTCAACAGTGCGTTTCCGGGGCTGCTTAATTGGCCTTTATGAAGCGCGAAATAAATATCCAATAATCCGTCATTGTTTATATCACCAACAGATACACCATAAACATCACTGGAAAATGAAATCCCGGAACCGGCGGTTACATCTTCAAAACTTCCATCGCCATTATTTTTGAATAATTTGGTTATTCCTTGTTGGGAAGCACCAAGTAAAATATCAATATTGCCATCATTATTAAAATCGAAACAAACCGACGAAATAATGCCGGTGGCGGCAAGACTGTATGTATTTCCAAAAGTTCCTTCGCCATTTCCGAATTGTATTGAAGGCGGCGAAATATCCAGGATGTCAACATTTCCGTCTCTATCAAAATCAGCAAGGGAAGAAGTGTGACCGGCTACTGAGCCGAGTGATGTAAAAGTTCCATCGCCATTATTATTGTAAGCATTACTTGCCGTCAACAAGTCAGTGAATTCATCACCTGTAATTTCAGCCCAAAGTATTGTTGAGGCTGCAATGCTATTTAATCCTGAACTGGCGGTAATATCAGTATAAACTCCGTCATCGTTGCGGTATATTTTAAACAGGGCAGGATAGCTGTACGACAGAGCCAGATCCAAATCACCATCATTATCAATGTCGGCCCAGGCACAATCCTGACCCATATTATCGCTAATTACAGAAATGCCAACTTGTGATGTAACCGGCGTAAATGTTTGTTGACTAAAACTACTTTGAAATGCTACTAACAGGAATGTCAGCCAAACAATTTTGAGTGTTGTGTTCATAAATTCAGTTTTTGGAAAATCGCATTGGCAGCTAATTCAAAACAATTTTTTTTCTAACAATACTTTCTTTATTCAATATGGTAACAATATAAAACCCCTTTTCCTTTCCGCTCAAATCAATTTTGAAATTATCTGTTCTGATAATCGTTTTTCCGGTCATATCCGTTATAATTATTTCAGGATGTATCGAATAATCACCCATTTGAATATTGATAATCGATTTTGTTGGATTTGGATAAATGCTAATATTTGAAGAAGTCTGCGTTTCAACATCAGTAATTTCCTGCGGATATTCAGCAACAATTAATAACTGCCCGTTATACATTTCCACATAAGCAATGAAGATTGATCCGCTGCCATCAATGGCAATGGAAGTGTATTGGCAGTTTGTTGCTGCAAATCCTGCTTCACCAAGATATTCCCAGTTATTGTTAACCAGTTTTTTCACACTTGCAGGTGCTTGCGAAACATCGTAATCCTGAAAGACAACGTAAACGTCGTTTTCACTATCGAAAACAAAATTGGGGTCCAGTCCGGCATTATCAGATATGCTTCCACCCCCTACCATTTTCCATTGGCTTTCGTTCCATTTTTTCAAATAGGAATTATCATTGTCTCCCTGGTCGTCGTAAACAACATAAAGCACATTGTTAGCATCTATTTTAATATCCGGTTCCCAGGCCTCGCCGATTGAAAATCCGGCAGTGCCAACTAATTCCCATTGTTCATTAACAAATCTGGTTACGCTCATTTTTTGCCCAACAGTCCAATCCTGAAAAGCAACATAAGGCACATTATTCTGGTCGAGGATAATGGAAGTGCACCATGCACCACCAGCAGTAAAACCGGCATCACCAACAAGCTCCCAATCGGAACCATTGAATTTTTGAACTGTTGCACCATGTGCATTTGCAAAATCACGATAAACAACAAAAGGGGTATTGTTATTATCGAAAGCCATTTGTGGAAATTGGATTTCTCCAGCAGAAAAACCCTGAGTACCCACCAGTTTCCAATCGGAACCGGTAAATTTACTTACCGACATTTTTCTTTCCCCGCTCGACTCGTCATTATAGGCAATGTATAAAGTTCCTTCTGAATCAATCTCCAAATCGAAACGCCAAAAGGTAGTCATTTCAAAAATGCTGCCACCTACCATTTCCCAATCTGAACCTGTATACTTTTTTACTATGCCATGATAAGCACCACCCCCATACGACAAATAGCCTATGTAAATACTTCCGTCAGGGGCAATCTCAATATCAGTACGGGCCGATACCCCATTGCCGATATCTTGCGTAACTACCTGCCATTGGGCATTGGAAAGTATAAAATAAAAAAGAAATGCTGTGAGAAATAAGGTTTTTTTCATGGGTTAATTGGTTTTGAAAAAACTTTTATAAGAAGTGACAAATATACCTTATCTCTTCTCAATAAGTTTATAACCATAGCCATGAATGTTTTGTATTTCCACTTTTTCGTCTCGATGAATAAGTTTTCGGAGTTTGGTTAAATAAACATCTAAATTTTTGGAAGTAAAATAGTCATCGCGTTGCCAAACGGCCTGCATTATCATCGAACGTGATACGACTTTGTTTTTGCTCTCGGCCAATATTTTTACGATACCGGCTTCTTTGGTACTCAGTTTTTCAGTTTTGTTATTCCATTCAATTGTCCGGTCTGATGTATTGAATTTGGTGTTTCCAAATGTTAGTGTTTTCGGGGCAGCAGAATCAAATTCACGTTTGCTTCTTTTTAGCAGTGCTTTTATTCTGAGGAGTAATTCTTCGATGTTAAATGGTTTGGTTACATAATCATCGCAACCGGCCTTAAAACCGGCAATTTTATCCATGTCCATGGTTCGGGCAGTGAGAAAGATTATTGGAACATCAGTGTCATTTTCCCGGATTGCCTGTGCCAAAGTCAGCCCGTCTTTTTTTGGCATCATGATATCAAACAGGCAGAGGTCGTAATTGTTGTTGAAATACTCTTTCAAACCCTCTTCACCATCCTTGCAAAGCATAGCGTGATAACCGGCATTCCGAATGTTTTCCAATAATAAAAAGCCCATGTTTTTATCGTCTTCAACCACTAAAATGTTTATCTGGTTATTGGTCATCGGTCGTTAGTCATTGGTCATTTAACTGTCATTAAGTGGTCATTATTGTGTTGGCTCTTGCATCTTGGTTTCTGTTTCCTGATTCCTATTTCCTTCTTATTGGTCATTAAGTCAGAGGTATCAAAATTTCAAAAGTGCTACCGATTCCTTCCTTGCTTTCAACACTTATTTTTCCACCATGCGCTTCAATAATTTTACGTGTATAAGTAAGCCCGAGCCCAAAGCCTTTGGTATTGTGCAGATTGCCTTTTGGTACGCGGTAAAACTTATCAAATATTTTGTCGAGGGCGTCTGAAGGAATACCTATCCCATTGTCTTTTATTATAATATGATAGTGCTTATTGATAAGCTTCGATTCTACCACAATCTGCGGAGGAAGTTCGCAATACTGAATGGCATTATCAATTAGGTTTGAGATGGCATTCGAGAAATGTGTTTCATCAATTAAGCTCACAATATCTACTTCTTCAAGTGTGCAATTTAAGGTCCCGTCGGAATCGGCTATTTCAAGTTCGAATGATTTAACTACCCTGTTTAAAACATTCTTAATATCCACAGGTTCTTTGCGTAAAGTGAATTCTTTTTTGTCGAGAAAACCGGTTTCCAAAATCGATTCAATATTGTTTTGCATGCGCCGGTTTTCTTCCTGCAGGATGTCATAAATGTTTCTAATATCATTAGGAATCTGTTGATGTTTCTTCCCAAGCGTGTCTAAGGCCAGTTTAATATTGGCAACCGGGGTCCTGAATTCATGCGTCATATTGCCAATAAAATCCAGCTTCATTTCCGATAGTTTTCGCTCGGAAATAATTGTTCTGAAAATATAAGCAATCAGCAAAATAATAACCAGCAGGATAAGTACAGAAATAACAGCCACACCCCACAGTTCTTTGATCATATCAAACTTCTTTTCTGGAAAATCGATATAAATAACCAATGGGTTGTAGAAATAATTATCACTAAAAATAGTTGTCGTTATTGTGCTTTCAAATATTTCAACATGGGACGTATTTGAATAAATAATAGCGTCTTCATTTCCCTTTGTAATAGCGTAATTATACTTAAAATCAATGTGATTATTAAGTAGTTCGATGTTTAATATGGAATCGAATGATTCGAAAAATCCCGGGTCCTCATCTATCGAATTACGGTAGGAATTTATGGTAGGATTATCAAGGTTTTTTATCTTTTCGTTGGCCGCTGCATCTTCATACATCTGGTACTGAATACTCAGTTTCATTTGGATGGTGGCCGGTAGCGGCAAAACAATTGTGTTAAAAGATTGAAGTGTATCATAATTTTTTCCATACCAGAAAAAGGTAGGGATGGTATCTGGAATATTTATTGCCGGGTCAACTCCAAATTTATCCTTCATTACAAAAAGCCTGTCGCCTTCAGCCGCCTGAAAATCTGAGAAAAAATCAATGCAATAATAGCTCTCTTCAATTTGCTTGCTTACTGCTTTTAATGCTCTGTTTGCATTTGTTTTGAGTTCATCGCTTTTCAGACTGAAGGAAGAATTTATCCAATAATACTGTGTCCACAGCAGTCCAATTACCGCCACTGAAAACAATACGATTAGAATACCGTATTTGCGATTTTTCATTTTTCAAAAGTAGAAATTATTTCATGCTAAGGCATTGACAAAGATAAATTTAGGTTTTTTTAGGTTTTCTTAGGGAAACCTAAAGACTGTTGTGCGCTCCAATTATTTTGCTTTGTAAAATAAAAAAATAAATGTCGATTCAATACAAATGCTATGAAAATTTCTACCTCCCTTATTAAGTCAAAATTCATCGCAATCTTAGCACTAATTTTTCTTGTCCATCCACTTTTAAAAGCACAATGGATTGAAAAAGACTCAGACACTAACCAGGATTTTTGGGGTGTTAGTTTTGCTGATGAAAATGTGGGTTATGCAGGAGGCGGGCCCTGGCAGTTCAGTTCGAGTTGTGTGATTTCAAAAACCGAAGATGGGGGAGAAACATGGTCTGTACAAAATCCCGTGACCTACCCTTCGTGCATTTTTGGAGTTAATGCACTTAATCACGACACTGTTTTTGCAGTTGGTTGCAATGCAAGTAGTTATTACGGTTTGATCCTACGCTCCTTCGATGGGGGAGAAACATGGGATATCACAAATAAGCCCAACACCTGGGGGTTTTATTGTGTCGAATTTCCTACTGATAGTATCGGATATACTTGTGGCTGGAACGGTAAAATTTATAAAACAGAGAATACCGGAGAAACATGGTTTTCCTTATCAAGCGGGAGCTCGCAAACTTTCAGGCGGATGCATTTTGTTGATGAGAACCTCGGTTTCGCTGCCTGTGGAAGTGACCATGCCACCACCAATAAAATCTACAAAACAACAGATGGATCAAGCTGGTCGATGATTAAAAATTTCGGCAGCAATTTTATCATTGGCGGCATGTATTTTTTTGATGAAAATACGGGCGTTATTGCAGGAACCAATGGCTCGAAAGCTTCAATAAAAAGAACTTCAGATGGCGGTGAAAACTGGGAAGACGTTTTGGAAGGAGATTACAATTTCCCCCTCGAATGCCTTCATTTTGATGGTGACAACGGCTGGACTGCCGGGAAATACGGTTCAAACAACGGCATCTTTAAATCGGTAGATGGTGGCGAAACATGGGAACTCAATTTTACCGGTTTAACAGGCACGCCCTATTCTGTTTTTCAATACGATACAGTTTCATTTATTGTTGGCACTTCAGGAATGATTATGCGGTTTGAAGATGAAGTAACAAAAATCGAAAAGAAAGTATTGAACGAAAAACCTCTGGTTTATCCGTGTCCGGCAAATGAAACACTGACCATTGATTTTTCGGCCATGACTGAAGAATCAGGTTTTGAAATTTATAACCTAAACGGGAAACTTGTCCTTTCAGGAAACAATCAAAGGGCTGAGAAAAAATCATTCAATATTCAAAGTTGGCCAAGTGGAATTTATGTATTGAAATCCACTGGAAATCAGAATATAAACCATTATTCAAATAAGATAATTATCAATTAAACTGACTTAAAATGAACCAACTTTTTACAATTATCAAATGCAGTATTATTATTTCTGCTTTCATCTTTAGCGGAAAAATATCAGCAACCATTGTTAATGTGCCCGGTGATCACTCAACTATTCAGGCCGGAATTACTGCAGCATCCACCGGCGATACGGTACTTGTTCAATCAGGAACCTATTACGAACATATCAATTTTAATGGAAAAGCGATAACTGTTGGTTCCCTTTTCATAACAACCGGAAATAAGAGCTATATTGCTTCAACCATTATCGATGGTAGTGGCTCAAACAGTTGCGTGAAATTCAATAGTGGCGAAACATCAACCTCTGTTTTATCAGGCTTTACCATTACTGATGGTGGTGCTTATTACGGCGCCGGTATCTATTGTTACTCTGGCTCAAGTCCTACCTTAAGTCACCTGGATATTACCGACAACAATGGTGATTCGGGTGATAGTTATGGCGGTGGGCTTTGCTGTATGGACAACTCAAGTCCGGCATGTTCCAACCTGACTTTTAGCGGGAATGAGGCAGAAGCAGGGGGTGCTGTATATTGTCATCTGAATTCTGATGCTACTTTTTCCGATTGTATTTTTACAGACAATACTTCCAGTCATGGTGGTGCCATGCAAATTTCATATTCCTCACCTACAATCAGTTATTCTTTATTTTATGAAAATGATTCGCCTTTTGGAGGGGCTGTATATGTTTACAATTATTCAACCCCCGAGTTTATTAATTGTACGTTTGCCGAAAACACTTCCACATATGGAGGCGCTTTTTATTTAACAAGTTTACAAGGACAGCCTACTATCACCAATTGTATTCTTTGGGATAACGTATGCTCATATAATTTGGAAATATTTGTGAATTCGAGTGTTTATCCCCCAATAGTAACTTACAGTGATGTTGAGGGTGCAACTGGAGAGCCTTGGTTTGGAACCGGCTGTCTCGACACAAATCCTCTGTTTACAGACGCCGCAAATGATGATTATACATTAACCGAATTTTCTCCATGTATTGATGCCGGCGACCCCAGCTCACCACTTGATGAGGATGGTACAGTAGCAGACCAGGGATGTTACCCATACATAATTGCCTTTGCTTCTGATTATTATGCCGACAATACATCGATATGTCAGGGTGATGCTGTTCTGTTTACTGATGCTTCAATTGGTTCACCCACTTCATGGGACTGGACATTTGAAGGCGGTACACCTCCTACATCCACTGACCAGAATCCAACGGTTACTTATAATACAGTTGGTGTATTTAATGTTACTTTAACTATTTCCGATGGGTCAAATAACAGCACGCTTATAAAGGAAAATTATATCAATGTTAGTGTTCTTCCTGTCCAGGCAAATACCCCTGCTGGACCAACAGATGTTTGTTCAAGAACTCAACATAATTACACAACCGAAAGTGTTGCGGGTGCAAATTATTACGAATGGGAAGTTGACCCCACCGATGCCGGAACGATTACGGGGACAGATACTGTCGGTAGTTTTACGGCTGACGAAAGCTGGTCAGGCGACTACACAATAAGGGTGCGTGCCGGTAATCAGTGCGGCGATGCACAATGGTCTGCTGTTCTGAATTGCACTTTAAATGCAATGCCAAGCATATTTGATCTGAGCGATGGTGGTGCATATTGTGACGGTGATAACGGTATCGAAATCACACAGGATGGTTCAGAAACCGGCGTTGATTATGAACTGTTTTTTGAGGGTGAAACCACAGGAACAATTATCGCCGGTACCGGCAATGAAATCAGTTATGGTTTCTTTACAGAAGAAGGAGATTACACAGCAGAGGGTTTCACGGCAACTTGCTCAGATTATATGGGTGGAACAGCGATAATAACTGTTGATTATGTTCCAGAGCCTGCCGGCATTCCTATCGGTGATGAATCAGTTTGTGTAGGTTCTACAACAGATTACACTGTAATGCCCATCGAAGATGCCGATACTATTTATTGGTCACTTACTCCTGCTGAAGCCGGAACAATTATGGGTAGCAGAGGAGATATTTCCATTGAATGGGCAAGTGATTTTGAAGGACTTGCACAGCTAACAGCACAGGGGCACAACCAATGCGGATTTGGTATTGAATCGGATGAGTTGGAGATTAGTTGCTCGACAATTCCTGCTCCTGAAATTTTGGGTTTATCAATGGTTTGCAAAGAAGAATCAGCAGATTACGAAACGCTTTATAACGATGGCAGCACTTATGAATGGACGGTTTCAGGTGGGGAAATCATAATAGGAGAAGGCACCAACGAAATAACTGTATTGTGGGGAGTTCCCGGAATCGGTACCGTTGATTTGACAGAAACAATGGGTGAAGTTTGTGTTGGAACTGCTGAAATATTCGAAGTAACTATTGATGATTGCACAGGAATTGGAGAAGCCAGTTTTAACAATCTGAATGTTTATCCCAATCCAGCCACTAATCACATCAATATTCAATCTGACGATTTAATCAAATCAATCAGGGTTTTCGATTTTACAGGGAAGGAAGTAGCTTCTGAAAATGTACACACTAAGCTTTTTCAATTAAACACTTCTAGGTTTAATTCGGGGATTTACATCCTTGTAATTAGAATTGAAAAATCGATTTCCACAAAGCGAATAGTGATTGAATAGTTTTTCTCATTTTAGTATTCTTGTTTGTAAAAAGGCGCTCGTTTGAGCGCTTTTTTTATACACTGTAACCGAGGGGGGGGGGGTATAAACTAAAAGGGAATTAAAATGTATTCATTGCTTAATACCCAAATTGATAATTGTTTATTTCATATTGTATGTCGTCAAATCAAAGTTCACTGAGTCAAATAATTTTTTTCAACAACTAAATTTGACTGTTATTTTTGATTCCAGATTTCCATCATCTTCTTAGCTGCCAATTCCTCATCAATTTTTATGTAACGAAGGAATGCCCTCTCTGTCCTATGACCACTAATTTTCATTAAAAAGACTGTGGGAATACCTAAAAGGTATTGATTTGTGCAAAAAGAGCGTCTGCACGTATGAGATGATATCA
>JAOZLR010000333.1 GCA_029934735.1 Bacteroidales bacterium | reverse complement strand
CCAATCTTTTTAGCATATTGAGTGTTTTGTTCTGTCATTACAAATCTATTTGTGTTTTATTCTATAAACTCAACAAAAAAGAGAGCCTATAAAAAGCTGGATATAAGGCGGGCAATGGCATAGGTTAATTGCTTAAAGACACCTTGTTTCATCCAATCTTCATATTTTAATTCATCGCATTCGTTAAGATCATTCAGATAAACTTTTTCCAGTTGTCTGGCAAAGGTCGGTCCGTAAATAACCGACATAATCTCAAAATTAAGATCAAAACTACGAATATCCATATTTGCTGTACCAACCACGCTTAAGTTAGTGTCGGCAACCACTGTTTTGGCATGTACAAATCCCTTTTTATACATAAATATCTTCACACCGGCTTGCAATAATTCCCTGAAATAAAATTTCGATGCAGCGCCAACAATGGCAGAATCTGATTTGGCCGGCATCATAAGGCGTACATCTACCCCGCTGATTGCAGCTTGTTTCAATGCATCCAAAATACTATCGTTGGGGACAAAGTAAGGGTTGGTGATGTAAAGCTTCTCTTTAGCCAGGGTAAAAATCCTAAAATAGGTGAGCATAATATTCGACAGGGGATAAACAGGCCCGCCTGCAACTACCTGGGCCAATTCCATTTCGTCTGTCTCCACCTGGTTAATTGCATCAGGGAAAAGGCTTTTTGTAAAGTATAATTTATTGGGTTGACAGATATTCCAATTCACCATAAAATGGCGCTGCAAGTTCAGTACGGTTGCCCCAGTGATTTTTACATGTGTGTCTCTCCAATACAAGCCGGTATCAATCGAATTATCATACCTGTCGGATATGTTAATACCTCCAACAAAACCGGTTAGTCCATCCACAATAATCACTTTACGATGATCACGGTGGTTAATTCTATTCGCAAATTGCGCAAGTCTAACTTTGATTACAGGGTAAATTTCTACGCCACCGGCTTTTAATTCTTTAACAATATTGTGCTTTATTTTCCGGCTGGCATAATCATCATACATTATCCTCACCTTAACACCTTCCCTGGTTTTCTTTAATAAGATATCTTTAATTTGATTTCCCCTTGTGTCATTCTCCCAGTCGTAATATTCCATGTGGACAAAGTGCTTTGCTGTATCCAGAATTTTTAGTACTTCCGGAAATTTTTCTTCACCGTTTACCAACAATTTATACTCATTTCTACTGAGGTTTTCATATCCTAAATTATGAATAAACCGGACCAATTCAGAATATTGCTTAATGCTGTTGGCGTGGCTTTTTAATAATGCACCCGTTTGGTCAGCAATATTCTTTTTGAATTCACGGGTCCGTTCACTCTGGGAAGCAATACCCATTTTATCCATTTTTTTATGCCGGTAGTTAATACCAAAAGCAAAATAGATAATCACACCAATTAGGGGTAGTCCAATCACAAGCAGCAGATAGGCCAGTGTTTTTGGGGTTGATTGGGTGTCAAGTAATATCTTGATGATGCTGTAAGTAAGAATCAGCAAATAAATTAGTATCAGGAGGATTTTCAAAAATGGCCCTAATAATAAAGTAGCTAATATCATCATAAAGTAGTTGTTTATTTAACAATTTTTCCAATTTCTTAATCGATACAAACTTAATGAAAACTCTTATACAGAATAAAAAAAATTTATATTTGCAAAAAATTTTAGTCTAACAAAATCTGTCTAAATGAAAAAGCCTGTACTATTTATTATTCTTTTTTCATGCTCATTTTTTCTTTATGCACAAGAAACAGCCAATACTGAATTTGCATTACCAAAAGGAAGTGGATTTATAACGCCAACATTTAATTTAAAGCAATCAAGTGCTACCAACACCCAGGTACTTGGAGTTCAAATTGACGAAAGATATAATTTGGATTACTCTGTAAATTTTAATTGGGGGTATTTTTTGAAAAAAGATTTTTCAATTGGTTTACAGCTCACTTATAACAACACGCGGGAAGATATAACTTATTACCCAAACAGTGTATATACGGTCTCTAACTACTATAATAATATGATTTATTTAACTCCAAATATTCGGAATTATTTTGGCGCAGGCAGGTTTAAAGCGTTTGCACAAACTAACCTTGGATTTGCTTATGGGCAGGGGCTTAGAAGAACATATACTGATGAAAATGATAGTAAAACTGATTATAAAAAGATGGAAGTAACCATTGCTGTTCAGCCTGGTATTGCTGTATTTGTTGCAGATTTCATGACTGTGGAATTAAGCATCAACCTTATCGGGTTTACTTCTACTCTCGAAAAGTCAACTTTAAATAATACATATGAAAGTACAAAAAAAACAAATACAGTAGATTTTGATATTAATGTACTAAGTATGCAAATTGGTTTAGGGTTTTACTTTAACTCAAAAAAGTATGCAAAACCTAAGCCAAAGAACTAATTTATCTAACAAAGTACTATCTATAATTTCAATATCTCAGGTATAAATAATAAAAGTAAATAAAAATGAGAAAAATATTAATCTTGCTCTCCCTTGTAGTCCTTTTTGGATGTATAAAAGAAGATCGTTTTCCTTTTTCCGATAAGAACGCTATTTTAAGTTTTACGTTGCCGGGACAGGCATCAGCCACTACCATTAATGGTGATTCACTTTTGATAAATATTTCATTTTCAGAGGGTGCAGATGTAACTGCATTAACACCTTCAGGAGTATCAATAAGTAATCTTGCCGCCATTTCACCAGATACAACCTTAACACAGGATTTCTCAGAACCCGTTATTTATAGAGTTACTGCTGAAAACGGAACTTCAGCCGACTGGATAGTTAATGTTGGAGTGCAGGGTAGTGAACCTCAATTAGCAAATTCAGATTTTAATTCGTGGTATACTGTCGGTAACTATGAGCAACCTGGCGCGAGTGCCAGTTCAAGTTTCTGGGATACGGCTAATAAACCCCTGGCAATTGTTAATTCGCCAAATACAAATAAGGTAGAAAAGTCAGGAGATGATTTTTATGCAAATATGCTAACTATCGCAGCACCGGCTTTGGTTAGGATTGCAGCAGCTACAATTTATACAGGTGTATTTACCGATGGACCTCCCAGTGTTACTGATCCCAGATCGAACATTACATTTGGAACACCTTATGCAGGTACACCAGTTTCATTTTCATCAGAATATCAATATACTCCCGGTGAAAGCTATGAAGATGCTGACGGAAATGTACTACCCGGAAACGATAGTTGTGATATTTATGTGTTATTACAATTAGTTGATGAAAATAATCCATCAAATGTTCAGCGAGTTGCAACTGCATGGTTTAGAAGCGGCGAAACTGTTACGGATTGGGCTACCATAACCGCTGATTTTATATATGGCGAATTGCCTTCAGGTTCTCCTGAATTTATGCAGCCTATTGCACCTGAAATCTGGGCACCTGCCGGATCAACAGCAAATCAAATTACAGTTGTCTATTCTTCAAGCGCACTTGGTGATTACTTTACCGGTGCTATTGGTAGTGAGTTAAATGCCGATAATTTTGTGCTGAATTATTAATCTGCAGTAATTTAACTACTTA
>JAOZLR010000332.1 GCA_029934735.1 Bacteroidales bacterium | reverse complement strand
CCTGCCCATGCCCACCTTTTGCAACTTCAAGGATTGCTTTTCTACCTGTCAATAAAAATCATTTAAGCTACCTTCAGCTTCGAAATATTCGTTTTTTCGAACTTCTCTTCTGCATAAGGCAATGTGATAACAAGCTTTTTAATTTTTTCGTCAGAAGGAAGGTCAAACATCGCATCATTCAATATACCTTCGAGTATTGACCTTAGCCCGCGTGCTCCCAGCTTATACTCAAGTGATTTGTCAACAATGAAGTCCATTACCTTGTTGTCGAATGTCAGGGCTATATCATCCATCTCAAAAAGCTTTGTATATTGCTTGATAAGAGCATTTTTCGGTTCAGTAAGAATTCGTTTTAAAGTCTCACGTTTAAGCGGATGCAGATAAGTTACCACAGGCAT
Organism: Bacteroidales bacterium; assembly: GCA_029934735.1. Taxonomy (GTDB): domain Bacteria; phylum Bacteroidota; class Bacteroidia; order Bacteroidales; family JAADJA01; genus JAADJA01. Next base: position 3,158 of record JAOZLR010000332.1, on the reverse strand, counting down.
ACGTCCGACAATTTCAGGTATCAGACCGAATTTTTTCAGGTCGGGCGGTGCAACATACTGAAGCATATTATCATTATCAACTGCCTTCTTTTCTTTCCCGTAACTATATCCTATAACATTGGTTTTCAACCTTGAAGCTATCAGCTTATCTATTCCGTCAAAAGCACCTCCTGCAATAAAAAGTATGTTTTTTGTATTGATCTGAATCATCTTTTGTTCAGGATGCTTTCTGCCGCCTTGCGGTGCAACATTGACTACTGAACCTTCGAGAAGTTTTAAAAGTGCCTGTTGTACACCTTCACCTGATACATCGCGTGTTATTGAAGGGTTATCTCCTTTTCTGGATATTTTGTCAATCTCATCAATAAAAATGATACCTTTTTCGGCAGCTGCAACATTATAATCGGCTACCTGTAACAGACGAGTCAAAATGCTTTCAACATCTTCACCAACATAACCAGCTTCTGTTAGTACTGTTGCATCGGCAATGGCAAACGGAACTTTCAGCATTCTGGCGATTGTACGGGCAAGTAATGTTTTACCGGTTCCGGTTTCACCTACCAGGATGATGTTGGACTTTTCTATTTCCACATCATCTTCTTTCTTAACAGGCTCCTGGGTTATCCTTTTGTAATGATTGTAAACAGCTACTGCAAGGATTTTTTTGGCTTCATCCTGGCCAATGACATATTGATCAATATGTTTTTTGATCTCTATTGGCTTCTGAAGTTCAATCTTTAAAAGCTGATTTTTAGTTTTGGATGAGAGTTCTTCTTTAATGATAGTCTGGGCCTGTGTAACACAATAATCGCATATATGCGCATCAAGGCCTGCAATCAATACGTTTGTCTGAGATTTCTCTCTGCCACAAAACGAACATCTCTCAATTTTCTTTGTCATAGTTGTAGTAATAAGAGTTATTTGTCAGTTTTGACCAGTACTTCGTCAATCATACCATATTCCTTGGCTTCCTGAGCTGTCATCCAGAAGTCACGGTCACCGTCTTTCCATATTTTCTTATATGTTTGTCTGGAATGCCTGGCAATAATTTCGTAAAGTTCTTTTTTTAGTTTACTGATCTCTCTTGCTGTAATTTCGATGTCAGAAGCTTGTCCCTGGGCACCACCCATTGGCTGATGTATTAAAACCCTTGAATGAGGTAATGCTGTTCTTTTTCCTTTTTCGCCTGCACAAAGAAGAATGGCTCCCATAGAAGCTGCCATGCCTGTACAAATTGTTGCTACTTCCGAAGCAATATATTGCATAGTGTCGTAAATGCCAAGTCCGGCATAAACACTGCCTCCAGGAGTATTCAGATATATCTGGATATCTTTTCTGGCATCAATTGACTCCAGAAACAGAAGCTGTGCCTGAACAATATTTGAAACATAGTCGTCGATTGGTACACCAAGGAAGATGATCCTGTCCATCATCAATCTTGAGAAAACATCCATTGTAGCTACATTTAATTGCCTCTCTTCAATAATTGTAGGCGAAATATAATTTCCGGTTATAGATGTATATTTGTCCAGAGTAATACTACTTATTCCCTGGTGTTTAACCGCGTATTTTTTAAATTCATTGTTAATGTTCATGGTTATGATGTTGTTTATGATGTTCCTGTACTATTTTTGTAAATTCGTCGTAAGTTACTGTTTTCTTATTGAGCTTTATTTTCTCTTTAAACAGGTCGCGCATCTGGTTATCAAATAATTCATCGTAAACTTTATTTACCTCTTCTTTATTTTGCATTATAGAGTCGGCTAGCCCATCAAGTTGCTTAAGCATCTCCTCATTTGTTGGGTCTATTCCGTAATGTTTAGCAAATGATTGTTTTATGTGGGCGCGAATATCCTTTTGCTCAACTTTAATGTCATAGTCTCTGGCAAGCTTGTTAATAATAAGCTGCTGTTTTAATGACTTGGTATACCCGTCAAAGTCTTTTTCAATTTGTTCTTTTGTGAGTTTTTCGTCTGATTCGAGAAGCCACATTTTAAGAAAATCTTCAGGGAACTCAATCGTGATTTCGTTCTGAAGTTCCTCAAGGGTCATATGGACAAAATAATTTTCACTCTCCACCTGATAGTGCTTATTAACATCCTCTCTCAGTTTTTCTCTGAACTCCTCTATACTCTTGATTTCTTCTGTCGGATAAACTTTCTTAAAGAGCTCCTCATTAAGTTCAGCCGGTTTATTTCTGGAACTTTCTGTTATTGTAAATTCAAAATCAGAATCCAATTTCTCAGCTTCTTCCTTGGTAATTCCAAGCATTGATGCTGTTTCTTGAATATTATCACTTGCTTTTAACGGGTTGAAAATAATTTTATCTCCTTCTTTCTTCCCAATAAAACTTTGTTTTACCTTTTCATCTTTAAAATATTTTGGGATAAGGGAGGTGTCGTTCATAATGCCGCCTTCGAGTATATTGCCTCCTTCATTAAGTTGAACAATTTTTCCTTTTACCAGGTCTTCTTCTTCAATTGTAGTAGCCTGTAAAGGTGTGCCATTACGTTTTTTTACATCTTCAAGATAAAAATCAAGCTTCTCATCGTCAACAACTATATCGTAGTAATCAACTTCAGTTTTATCAGAAAGTTCAAGGTCGAATGTTGGAGCAACAGCAATATCGAAATAGAAATCAAAAGTTTTGTCATTCTCAAAGTCTATTTGTTTTGTCTTTTCAAGATTTGATAATGGATGGCCAAGCAACTCAAGGTTGTTATCTTTGATGTAATTATTCAAAGAATCTGAAACTATTTTGTTGATCTCATCAGCTAGAACCTGAGTTCCATGCATCTTTTTTACTATGCCCATTGGAACTTTTCCGGGTCTGAAACCTTTTAAAGTTGCATTTTTTTGTAATTCCTTTAGGTTTTTATCAATCTTACCCTGATAATCTTCCTGAGTCAACTCAACCTTTATTGTTGAGGTTAAATCGCCAGTCTTTTCTTGTGTTATATTCATTATCGAATTAATTTATTATTATTTTGGGGTGCAAAAGTAGATAAATTATTAAAACCCTGAACTTTTCATTATATAATTACTAAACAAATCAAAGTCTGAAATGGTTGCAATTGAAAACTGCTATTTGGAATTTATTAAAAATACAAACCCCAACTTTTAGTATCTTATTTCTAATATTCGTGTATTTTTTGGCA
>JAOZLR010000331.1 GCA_029934735.1 Bacteroidales bacterium | reverse complement strand
GCTGCAAGGTCGTCGAGTTCTTTTTGTGAAATCACTTTGTTTACAAAAATAATTGCATTGCTTAGGTCGCCTCCCTTAATCAGATTGTTTTGCAACAGGTATTCAAGCTCGTGCAGAAATACAAATGTTCTACAGTTGGCAATTTCAGTATTAAAATTGTCAATTGAGTCCAAAGAAGCATTTTGAGTGGAAAGCACCTCAGTATTAAAGTCGATCGTTAATGATAGCTTGAACTCTTTGTCCGGCACAATCATCATTTCAACCCCTTTCTCTTCATCTGTGAAAGAGATTACCTCATCTATTTCAAACACTTCTCTCTCAGCTTCCTGTTCAGTAATCCCGGCTTTCATTAATGCTTCCGTAAAAAAACGTGAACTGCCGTCAAGGATTGGTGTTTCGCTATTATCTATTTCTATGAGTACATTATCAATTCTCATTCCTGCAAGGGCGGCCATAACATGTTCAACGGTGTTGACCGAACTTCCATTTTTACCTATCGTTGTTCCCCTGTTTGTAGATGTAACAGAATCACAATCTGCATCAATAACCGGCTGACCTTCAATATCAACCCTCTTAAATTTTATTCCATAATTTTCCGGAGCAGGATGAAAAACAAGGTTCACGTCCATTCCTGTGTGAAGTCCTTTTCCAGTAACTTTTGCAGTGGTTGCTAACGTTTGTTGTTTATTTACCATAATCAGCCGGCAAAGATAGACATATTATAAAAACTACATAACACCGTGAGTAAAAAACTATCAACCAAAAAGTTAATATGTTGTTAATAACTTCATCTCTCAAAAAGTTTTAATAGTTTAAGGATTAATGTGAACTGCCGACTGCCGATTCAAAAATACAACCTTTAGTATCTTATTTCTAATATTCGTGTATTTTTTGGCAAGAAATTACAAAATACAAATGATAAAAAACAAATAAATTTCAATGGAAAAATTCAAAAGTCTAAACAGGTTTCGTATTTAATGTTTTGAAAGTTGAGATTTATTTGAAATTTGTTTTTTGCAATTTGTTTTTTCTGGTTTATCCAGGTTAGGGAGTTCAACAGCACGAGGCCTGCATCCACCCGAAAGGTTTTGTCGATTGCCGACTGGAGACTGATGACTGCCGACTGATGACTGCCGACTGATGACTGCCGATTGAGGATTGCCGACTGCCATGCACTACCCCTTCACTTTCTTCTCCAATTCATTAACTCTCTCCCAAAGACCCGGAAGGTTTCTGAAAATAGCATAAGATTTGGTGTATTTAACTATATCGAAAGCAGGCGAACCTTGGACAACATTCCCCTTTCTGAAATTTTTAGAAATACCTGATTGTGCAGCGATTTTTACCTCATCAGCTATATTTAAATGGCCTATAATACCTACCTGACCACCAATCATCATATTCTTACCCAGCTTTGTTGAACCCGATATGCCTGTTTGGGCTGCAATTACAGTATTTTCTCCAATCTCTGCATTGTGACCTACCTGGATAAGATTATCAAGCTTAGCCCCTTTGCGGATTATTGTTGAGCCGAGAGTTGCTCTGTCAACAGTAGTGTTTGCTCCAATATCCACGTTGTCTTCAAGAATGACGTTTCCAATTTGTGCAATTTTCATATAATTGCTATCCGACTGGGGCGCAAATCCAAAACCATCACTTCCAATAATAGCTCCCGAATGAATCGTGCAGTTGTTCCCTATAATAGTGTCAGAATATGTTTTGGCTCCTGCAAAAATGGTTGTATTTTCTCCAATGGTCGTATTATCTCCAATAACAGCCTGAGGATATATCTTTGAATTACTTCCTATTGTTACGTTGTCGCCTATTATGGCAAATTCGCCAACATAAACATTCTTACCAAGTTTGGCCGATACTGAAATATGAGCTTTTTCCGAAATACCTGTTTTGTTAAGTTTAATCTGATTATAAGCTTCAAGCAATTTTGCAAATGCCTGGTAAGCATCTTCTACACGTATAAGCGTTGTTGATATTTCTTTTTCAGGAACGAAATCATTGTTGACTATTACAACAGATGCTTCAGTAGAATATACATACCCTGTGTATTTTGGATTTGCCAGAAAACTTACCGTTCCCTTTTTACCTTCTTCTATTTTTGAAAGGTTATTAATTTTAACGTCCGGATTTCCGTCAACCGTGCCATTTAGTATTTCGGCTATCTGCTTTGCTGTAAATTCCATTGATAGAACTTTTTTAGTTAATGTGATGTTTGCAAAAGTAGATAAAATTGTTGGAATTATGCAAGGACGGGCAGAGTGTTTGAGTGAATGAGTTGTAGAATGCTCTTCGACTACGTATTGGTGTTAATCAAAGGAATAAACATAATAGATATATTACCCTCACTAGTGTCAAGTCACATATAAAGAGAAAATTGTCATTCTGAACTTGATTCAGCATCCATCTGATTTCAAATATCTTTAGGGTAGCATATAAAATGTTTGGTAACTGCTTCTGACAATACCGAAATATTCAACTGATCCGAGGCTTCCACAATATCCATCACCCTGCCTGATTTATAAAGAATGTTGATTTTGTCGGCTTTGATATTGTAGGCATAATTGGAAGTGGTGTTGCTGTAAAGGAAGTATTCCATATCTTTTTCTGAAATGTGGTATTTCTCTGAAATTTTGCTTTTAATTTCCTCAATATAGAAATATTCAAAGGGTTCAGACTGAATCTCACATCTGAAAAGTTTCCTGTTGACAATTCTTTTGCTCAGTTCCGACAAGATAAAATCATCATGCCCGGTCCATACTTTGAGAGAAGTAAATATGTCAAAATCATCAATTTTTGTATATTTTTCAAGTATTTCAGGGTTTGACTCCATATCTTTTTTGTCGATAATATTTTCAAGAAAAAAACGGAGTGGGGGAGTGGCAAATAATTTTTCACCATTACGTGCCAGATATTCTGCCCGCTTCAACAGTTTGATAAGCATATTTTCGGCTGCAAGAACAGTTTTGTGAAGATAGACCTGCCAGTACATCAGTCTGCGAGCCACAATGAATTTCTCAATGGAATATATCCCCTTAGCCTCCGCAACGATATGGTCATCAGCTACATTCAGCATTTTAATAATTCGTTCAGTGCCGATAACCCCTTCAGAGACTCCGGTGAAAAAACTGTCGCGTGTGAGGTAATCAAGTCTGTCAATATCAAGCTGACTGGCAACAAGCTGCGAGAGAAATTGCTTTTTGTAACTGTGCCTGAAAATGTCAATCCCCAAAGATAGCTGACCATCGAAAAACCCATTCAACCGGTTCATAATTATCAATGAAATATCCTCATGCATAATGCCTGTTACTATCGACTTTTCAAGTGCATGAGAGAATGGAGCATGTCCTACATCGTGAAGCAATATTGCAATTAATGCTCCCTGCCTCTCTTCTGGTGTGAGCTTCACCCCCTTGCCTGCCAAAACAGAAAGGGCTTCATTCATCAGGTGCATTGCTCCCAGCGAATGGTGAAATCGCGTGTGGAGTGCACCAGGATATACGAGATGTGTAAGCCCAAGTTGCTTTATTCTACGAAGCCTCTGAAAATAGGGATGTTC
>JAOZLR010000330.1 GCA_029934735.1 Bacteroidales bacterium | reverse complement strand
ATAACAAACATCCAAAAAATAGCCCAATATCTTTTGCGTATTGTGATCGGCTTTTCATCTAACCTTGCCAACACCTTAAACAACGCCCACAGGAAAAACAAAGCAATAACAATCTCAATAGTATAGTTTAAAAATCCTATGGGCAAAGAATAGTGAAATCCTGAAAAAGATAATACGAACGATTGGTAATTTTCAAATGCTATATCAAGCTCATCATTCCAGAAAAACCAAACCCACAGAAAAAGATATGGCGTAATTAATCCGATAATACTTATCAGCCATTCGCGCCATTGATAAAGACTATAAATAATAAATGAAAACCAGACGAAAACCAAAAGATAGATAGCAGGTAAATAAAAAAATGAAGCCAAAGAAATGAAGAATCCTATATTGAAAACCTTTTCATAAGCTTGCTCATCCGTGTAGAGGCTCAATAAATTATTAAGGGCGAGTATCATAAAAAAACCTGCAATAATAGCAGGATGCAAGCTAAGATATGATGCAGAATGGCCATAGAAAACAATAAATACCAAAGCCGGAACCAAAGTATTTCTCTCAACAACATTGTTTTGCACCATAACATAATTAAGCAACAATGCAGTAAGAAAAGTTATCACAAATGCAATTGAAGTATTTAAAACGGGAATCCCAAAAGTAATGGATTGCAACAGAGCACCGCCCGGAGTAAGAAACTTGTTCACTTCCATTGTGCTGACCAACGGATGAATAAAAGCACCAGCCCAAATTGCAAGTCCAACCAAAATCAATAGTAAATATTGAATCGGGTAGCTTTCCTGAAATGTCTTAATCAACATCTATACTTCGACTTTTAAAATTAAGAATCAGCAATCAAATCTTTTCCCAAATCTTTTCGATAATACTTCCCTTCAAAGTTAACCTTTTCTGAATTTGCATAGGCTTTCTTGAGTGCATCTTCCAATGTTTTACCCGATGCCGTCACAGATAGCACCCTGCCACCATTTGTTATTACCTGGCCATTGGCATCAATTTTAGTGCCTGCATGAAACAGGATGCAGTCATCAACCTCATCAAAGCCTGTCATAACCTTTCCCTTTTCATAGTTACCCGGATAACCTCCCGAAACAAGGAAAACAGAAGCAACATATTTGTCATAAAACTCTATTGATTTTTTCGATAATCTGTCTTCCCCAACAGCTTCAAAGAGCTCTACCATATCTGATTTTATTCGCGGAATTACAGACTCAGACTCAGGATCGCCCATACGCACATTATACTCAATCACAAAAGGATCATTCCCAACCTTTATAAGTCCGAAAAAGATAAATCCTTTGTACTTTAGACCCTCTTTCTGCAACCCGATAATGGTTGGTTTAATAATCCGTTGCTCAACTTTTTCCATAAAGTTTGTGTCAGCAAAAGGCACAGGTGATATTGAACCCATGCCTCCTGTATTCGGTCCGGTATCACCTTCACCAATACGCTTATAATCTTTTGCAGAAGGCAGAATCTTATACGTCTCTCCATCAGTAAGTACAAAAACAGAAAGTTCTATTCCATCCAAAAACTCTTCAATTACAACTTTTTTTGATGCTTCACCAAATCGCTCATTTTCAATCATATCTTTAAGCTCGGCCTTAGCTTCATTTAATGAATCAATTATTAAAACCCCTTTCCCTGCTGCCAGTCCATCGGCCTTCAGAACGTAAGGTGGCTTTAATGATTCCAGATATGAATATGCATCTTTAATGTTGATTTGATCAAATGTTTTGAAACCTGCAGTTGGTATTGCGTATTTCACCATAAACTCTTTAGCAAAATCCTTGCTTCCCTCTAGCATTGCAGCATCTTTCTCAGGACCGATAACAGATATATCTTTTAGTATTTCATCAGCAAGAAAAAAATCATGAATACCTGCTACAAGAGGTGCCTCCGGGCCAACAACTACTATGTCAATATTTCTCTCAAGCACAAACTTTTTAACTTCATCAAAGTTATTTGTGTCGATATCAACATTTTCGCCAAATTCCAAAGTCCCCGCATTACCGGGTGCGGTAAATAAATTAGTCAATTTCGGACTTTGTGCCATTTTCCAGGCTAGCGAATGTTCACGGCCACCTGAGCCTATTAATAGTATGTTCATAATTAATTATTTTCTTTTTGCATATTGCCCCCACCATTTACATTTTGTGGGTCATTTGTTATCATACATACGGACTTTCTATGGTTGTTTGCTTTGGATGCTATTTATTAAAACAATTAAATGACGATCAAAGGCATTTAACTAATCTATTCTCCTGATTTTTGCTCCCAAAGCCCTTAACCTGCCATCAATATTCTGATAACCTCTATCAATCTGTTCAATATTATCAATAATACTAGTTCCTTCAGCTGACAGTGCAGCGATCAGTAGTGCAACTCCAGCACGAATATCGGGTGATGACATCCTAATCCCTTTTAAAGGATATTCGTGATTCAAACCTATTACAGTAGCCCGGTGAGGATCGCACAAAATTATCCTTGCACCCATATCAATCAACTTATCAACAAAAAACAGGCGGCTCTCAAACATTTTCTGATGAATCAGAGCGCTACCCTTTGCCTGTATTGCCGTAACTAGTACTATGCTTATCAGATCAGGAGTAAATCCTGGCCATGGCGCATCTGCAATTGTCATAATTGAGCCATCCATGAACGTTTCGATCTCGTATGTTTCCTGAGCAGGGACAACAATATCATCCCCCTGATGAAATAATTGAATACCAAGACGTCTGAACACTTCCGGAATAATACCCAGAGCTCTGTAGTTTACATTTTTTATTATCAATTCTGACTTTGTCATTGCGGCCATCCCTATAAAACTCCCCACTTCAATCATATCAGGAAGCAGTGTATGTTCCGTTCCACCAAGACTATCAACACCTTCTATTGTCAACAGATTAGAGCCTACTCCACTTATTTTCGCACCCATCCTGTTAAGCATATTGCAAAGCTGTGACAAGTACGGCTCACAAGCAGCATTAAAAATCGTTGTTTTTCCTTTAGCAAGTACGGCAGCCATTACAATATTTGCTGTACCAGTTACAGAGGCCTCATCAAGAAGCATATAAGCTCCCTTCAGGTTGGATGCTTCAATAGAATATAAATTCTCATTTTCGATATATGTAAATTCCGCTCCAAGGTTCTTCATTCCTATAAAGTGAGTATCAAGTCTTCTCCTTCCTATCTTATCCCCTCCAGGTTGTGGTATCACTCCTTTTTTAAACCTTGAAAGCAATGGCCCTAAAATCATTATGGAACCTCTCAGACTACTTCCCTGAGTTTTAAAATCTTCAGTTCGCAAATAATCAAGATTGACCTTATCCGCTTGAAATGTGAATGAGCCTTCACCAATTTTCTCCACAATAACACCAAGGTCTTTTAATAAAGATATAAGTTTGTTAACATCCCTGATGTTCGGAACATTGTGAAGTGTAACCTTCTCGGGAGTAAGTAAGACAGCACATAATATTTGTAATGCCTCATTTTTAGCTCCTTGGGGAATAATCTCACCATGCAGTTTACTCCCTCCAATAATCTCAAATGATGCCATAATAATTGTTTA
>JAOZLR010000329.1 GCA_029934735.1 Bacteroidales bacterium | reverse complement strand
GACAACTTGTTTTCCGCCGGATGAACTCCTCCAAGTTTGAATGTCTTTAACATCTCTATTTGTTTGATTTAGAATTTATTTTTCAGCCTGTTTTCCTTCCGGTTTAATATCCTCAGTAAGATTTACCTTTTCGACAACAACCTCCTTATTCTTTTCAGGATGTTTTACTGCGAGGGTTTTCCCTGCTTTCTTGCTGTCACCCTCCTTCTTCTTCCTTGGTGGGAAATTAATTTCGTGAATTGCATTTGTCGGGCAAACCACAACACATTTTCTGCAAAGCTTACATTTAAAAGGGTCGATGTAGGCCAGATTGTCTTTCATTGTGATGGCATCAAACTCACACACCTTAAAGCAGGCCGAACATCCAATGCATGCCACTGTACAATTTTTTCTGGCAACAGCACCTTTCTCCTTATTGATACAACTTACAAAGATTCTTTTTTCTTTCCTGCCTTGGGGACGAAGCTCGATAATATCGCGCGGGCAGGCTTCGACGCAGGCACCACAGGCAACGCATTTGTTGTTAACCTCTGGCAATCCTCTTTCAGGATTCATATGTATTGCATCAAAATCGCAGGCTGCAACACAATCGCCCAGCCCCAGGCATCCGAACGGGCATCCACCTTCGCCGGTGAAGAGGCTATGCGCAAAAGCACAACTTGTAGCACCTTCGAAAGAAACTTTTTTAGGCGAATTAATATTGCCACCGTTACATCTTATTACAGCTATTAACGGATCCTGCTCCTCGACCTCAAGGCCAAGGATTGTTGCTACATCAGCCATTACATCATTTCCGCCAACAGGACAGTTAAGGCCTTCAAGGTTATGTTTTTCGTTTCCCTGCTTCACGGTTGCTTCAGCAAAAGCACGACATCCGGCATAGCCACAGCCTCCGCAGTTGGCAGAAGGCAGAGCCTCCTCCACCTCGTCAATTCGTGGGTCTTCAATAACTTTAAACTTTTTGGCTATAAAATATAAGATAATTGCGGCTGTTACTCCTATTGCAGCTAACGATAATACAGCATATAATACTACATCATTCACGATTCCCGGTATTTATTTTAAATAATAATAATGTTTAATCATTAACGCTGGCAAATGTAAAAACTATTAATTAGTCCAATAGGTTTTTATATGAAAATTTGTAGATACGTACAGTCCTAATATTCAGCATATTAAAATTGAAAAGATTTAGTTAATAGTGATTAATAATTTCAAACATTCTGTAAATTAGCCTGTTACAATGTTGTTTGGAAAGATTCTAAATTTCACCCTGTAAATATTTTTTAAGCAAAATTCAGATTAACCAAATCATATAAAAGAGGTAATAAATAGAACTTAGCCGTATTTTTTATTGTCCGCTTTTTGTCCCCTAAAATTTTATAGATTTGTATGTTAATTAACTGTATTTTTGTCCCCTGATTAAATTCCTATATCTCTGTGCTTATGAAACGAACTACTATTTCAATAATTTTAATCTTGTTGTCAATAACAATGGTTTATAGTCAACAGGACACACTGATTTATAAATACCGGCGAATGTCGGTTGATTACCAGCAACAAATTAAAATTGCTGAAGCTGATTTTGCCGGTGCCGAATCGATGGTTGATGCGGCCAAATCGGATCGTTTACCAAAATTTGATTTTTATGGAAACTACAGTTATCTGGGTAAGCCGATGCAGTTGGCTCCTGATGCTGACGGAAACCCTGGTGTGCAGCTTAGTAACATTTATACACTTGATGTGGAAGTAACTCAAGCCATTCTTACCGGTGGTTATTTAAAGAACACCAGGAATGCGGCAATATCTCAGGCTGAGATTATGAGAGGTTACGTTAATCTGAACGAGCAGGAGGTGATGTTGAATTCGGATGCATTATATTGGAATTCAGTTGCTAAAAAAGAACTAAATAGCCTTTTAATACAATATCGCGACGCCATCGGTGAATTTCTAAAAGTAATTCAAGACAGGGTTGATGAAGAAGTTGTAGGAATGAACCAATTATATCAGGCCAGAGTCAGATACAATGATGCTGAATACGAAGTCATTAAAACAGAAAAAGAGTTTATGATAAGTATCATGAAATTAAACCGTATGATTGGTCTTCCGGTAAAAACTTCTCCTTTTGTTGCCGACTCATTGTTGGTTGTTGACTGGGTAACAGTAGACCCTAACCTTGCTGATAAGGCCTTACAGCAACGACCTGAAATGAGTATGCTTAGTAATGAAATCTCGATGAACGAATTCAACGAAAAAATAACTGCTTCGCAATACAATCCGCAATTTGGTATAGGTGTCGGTGGTAATTGGGGCGCTCCGAGCCCTGGTCTTAAAACGGACCCTGACTTTAATTATAACATACGGGCCAAGCTGGCCATCCCTATTTTTTATTGGGGAAAGAAAAGAGAAGAAGTATTTGCCACCCGTCAAGCGACCGAGGTTTCAAGGCTTGAAATGGAACAAACAAAGGATATGATAACTTTGGAGGTAGAGAGTAGTTATTATTATTTGAAGGAAACACAAAATCAACTGGATTTTGCAATCAGTTCATTGGACAATGCTACAAAAAATGTGGATGTTATGCTTGATCGCTACTACGAAGGCTTGTCTTCAGTCCTCGAAGTTTTGGATGCGCAATTGTATTGGCAGAAAACATACCTCAATTATATCCAGGCAAAACAGCAGCTTAACAATGCATACTCAGGCTATCAACGTGCTATGGGAGAGTTGAGCATTTCACAATAATATTTTAATATTATAAAACTATAAACATGAATAAATTATCTATTTTAATTGTTGCGCTTATAGGTCTCTGGATGTTTTCTGGTTGTGGATCTCCTGAGCAAGAAGTCAAAAAAAGAATCCGTCCTGTAAAGTCAATGACAATAGGGGATTTTAATGATCCAACCGGTAAAGGATACCCGGGTGTTACCAAAGAGAATCAGGAATCAGAGATTTCGTTCCGTGTAGGTGGACCTATCATTAAATATAATGTAGTTGAAGGTGAGCATGTACAAAAAGGAGCATTAATTGCCGAAATTGATCCTCGTGATTATATTATTGATCTTCAATCTGCCGAAGCCAGATATGCCCAGGCGAAAGCTGAATCGGATCGATTTTTCAGATTATTGGAAAAGGGATCGGTAGCTAAAAATTCGTTTGAACGCCGTTATGCCACTATGCTTGAAGCCAAAGCAGAATTGGAGGCTGCGGTAAATGCGTTGGAAGACACAAAACTACTTGCTCCTTATACCGGTTTTTATGGACCGAAATTGAAACAGCTTGGCGACAAAGTTCGGGTACGTGAACCTATTACTACTATTGTTGACCTTTCTGTATTGGAGGTTGTTACAACCATTCCTGAACAGTTGGCTATTCAGTTATTAAATTTCGAGAGTTACGAAGTACGACTCGAAACTTATCCGGATATTGCTTTTAAAGCCACTTTAAAGCAGCTCGAAAAAAAACCTACGCCTGAAGGTTTTCCTTTACATTTATATCTTGATCATAAAAATAAACAGTATGATAAAAAGCAATTAAAAGTAGCTGCTGGAATGAGTTGTAGGGTGAATATAGTATTAAAGA
>JAOZLR010000328.1 GCA_029934735.1 Bacteroidales bacterium | reverse complement strand
CTTCCCTGATTAACAGTAAAAGATATTGTGTTTTTCATATCATCTTTAAAAGCGGATTTATTCCCTTCGCTTACAGTAAATGGAACCGGCGAATTAATTGTGCCCGATAGTATATCGCTTCCGTTATTTGAGATTGTGAAAGTTTCGGTAGAAGTTGAACCAAGAGATACCTCGCCAAAATCAATAAACAGAGGATCAACAGCAATATTTGGTTCAACAGGTGCTATAGGTGGAAACACAATAAAATCAATCCAACTATTATCCGAACCGGAGCTCACTGAGCCATCTTTATCATAGACCCATTTGAAAGTGTGAACACCGGCGGACACAAAATATTTCACCTCTTCCCAGGCAACTTCGCCTGACCAGGAAGCAGCCATAGTTCCGTCAATCCAGAATTGCAGAAAATCATAGCTGCTCTCGGATGAGACTTTCCTGTAGAAAGAGATCGTATCATCAATTGTAGTTTCCAAAGTGACTAATAATTCAGAAGACTGACTATGAGTTATTATTCCCGATTTGGCCGAAAAAACGCCTTCATAAGGATCAGTTGTAGTCAATGTCCAGTCGGCATCACCACCAAAAGACCAGGGGAATTTACTAAAGCCGGCACTCTCCCAGTCTTCAACAACCAATCCAACAGACTCATAATAAGTTTTTGATACATCATAGTTTCCTGCATCAACATTTAACATAAAATCCACAGATGTTCCCAAAGGAGTTGACGCATCTAATGAGATATTGAATTCAGAATTTATAAAAGAACCAGCATCAATTACTCCAAGTAGATTTGTGCTGCTATTTACTACTACATAAGGACTTACCGATGAAAGTGAAGCAACTGCAGAAGGTGAATTGCTCTGCCCGTTATTTGAAACTATAATTCTAATATCGACTGTTTCCCCCGGATCTAAACGGCCATTTCCATTTCCAACGCCCACATCATCAATAATAATATTGTTAGCAGACTCAAGCAGTGGAGCATTAATAGTAATATTGATTGCAGAATTCCATATATTAATACCATCAGTCATCTCAAGATCGAACACAGCAACGTGCTGGTTAGTTACATTATCAGAAATATCAAAAGAAAAGGCACCTGTTTGTAATGAAGTACTTCCTGCCACAATATCAGGCCAGTTATTAGAATAATCAGTTATTGTAACAAAGGAATCTGTAGATGAGAGAACTGCTGAGACAGTTGTAGCTGTTGAGCTTCCAATATTTTCAATGCTGACATCCAAAGCAACAGTCTCATCATAATCTGCTTCTCCATTATTGTTTCCGGCATTATCATCAATCTGATAGCTTTCCATCGAAAGGTATGGTCCGGAAGGAGAAGCGACCGTCACAGTTCCAATATATGGTTGACCATTTTGTCGGGTAACAACAACATCGGCTGTTCCGGGAACAGTAATTGGAGTTAATGAGACATCGGCTACACCTGAAGCATCAGCAATTGCTGCGCCATGAAGTACTCCATCTTTTGAAATAGCCACATAAGCATAAGGTTCAGTATTGACCGTGAAAGAGGTAGCACCAAGTGGCATCATTCCTGCGTAAGTTGTATTTGTGACAGGAGGCTGCGACATATATATCATTACCGACGGATCACCCATCAGGTGATATATTTCCCAATAATAGGTTTCGCGTGTTGAGCCGGACTGAGAAACTGCAAGATTTCCTGCTGATGGCATCTGACCCTGAGTAACATACCATTCGCTTAAAGGTTCACTATTATCGTGAAAAGTTCTGTCATAAGCTCCAAGGTGGTCACTGTTGTAAACAGGGTTCGCCGAAATAGCTTCGAATCCAACGCCCCACCAAAAATCCTCATCCCAGTAAGTACTGTTAGAACCACCAATATAACCTAAAGCACCTTTATCCTGAGCACGCAGCACCTCTTCACCAAAACAGTTTGTCTGAAACTCTACAGAAGAACAGCAGTTTCCAACCATAAGGCAATATTTATGTGCATTTGATAATCCGGCAATATCACCTATGCCAAAACCCGGGTCAGCCCAACCATTTGGGCTGCAATGTGCTGTATAGTTTGCATAAGAGACGCCGTCACTCACATTTTGTTGAATATTTGCGGAATAATTACCACCTGTAGGCTCAGGTTGCAGGTATGTGTGTGACAAAATTCCATGAGCTGCATTAAAATAATTGCCAGTACCATAATTTATCTGGCCATTACCCCAGGTCAACTGATGAGATGCATCAGCACCGGCAACCATCACAACTTCATCAAGGAAAGAGGGATCTGGCATAAGATATCTTTCATATTCGAGTGTTTTGTCAATCTGTGGTTGTAATTGAGGAATTGTTTCAGCAGAAAACCTGCCATAGTAACATTCAGGGAAAATATCACTTGTATATTCACAATAATAAAGATCAGTGACGTGTCCGCCAGCTGTACCGCTAAATGCAGGTATCTGTGCGACATCTCCGACAAACAGGACAAAACTCTGAGAATTATATCCGGCAGCAGGATTGTCATATAAATCCTTTAGATAAGCTTTTATTGATGTTGTAGTATTTCCAACGTTCGGATTATCAGTATAAGCCTCAATCACACAAAAACCCTTTTTTATCTTCCATTCGATAAATGGCTGTAAGGTTGATTCAAACATCGGGTCTGAAACAATAACATAAGTTACAGGTTCATCCATAATCAATTCGTCGGTAACCTCTTCTTTAAAATTGGAAACCATTTTGTAAATACCTTCGAAATAGGGTGAGAAAAATTGCTTTTTCAGTTGTTTGGTTTTGTCTGTATTTCCCCCTGCAAATATAATTTCAACCTCAAGTTCAATACAGACCTTTAATTTATTCTGAACCGGATTATACTGGAAAGGAGCAATTTCAAGCCTTGCCATATTAACTCCTCTCATTGTTCCGAGATACTCAACCTTAACAAGCTGGTCGGATAAAAATTCATCTGTTTGATAAACAGACTGATTATATTCAAATTTAACATCTTCAGGATCAACACTCTTGGAAACTGGTAGCTGAACAGGAAAAATCTTGTTCCCGATATTTAATTCCATTAGGTCGAACTCAACAAACTTTTGATTTTGTATTTGAATGTTAAAGTCAGCTCCAACCGGAATTTCAATTATTTTTTTCAATACAGGTAATTGAGGATTACCCGTTTCCATACTAAATCCATATCCAGGGACAGAAATCTTTGAAAAAAGACCAGATTCGGTTTTCACGTCAAAAGCATTAATGTCGGCAACAGAATTAATCAACTTTAATGAGGAATAATCATTTTTTGTAATTGTGGTTTCTGTTTTATTTGTCGGTGATAGTTTTATGCTTTGAGCAATAGAATGAGCATTAATAAAAACAGAAATAAGTAAAATGATAATAGAATGAAAGTTTCTCATAATAATAGATTTTCAATATTTGTAAAAAAGTGTTTGTACAGTTTTATATAATTCAGTTAGCAAAAATAGCAAAACAAATACTATGTCCTTATGAGTATTCACTTGAAAAAGCATTTATCGAAAAACGAAAGCCTGAGTTTTTGGGGGAGTGAGTTGTTATTTCTTCATGTCCACTACTTCATAATTTTTCGTAATCA
>JAOZLR010000327.1 GCA_029934735.1 Bacteroidales bacterium | reverse complement strand
CTCTAAATATATGCTTAAATTTCCACCTATGTTAGTGAGGTTGTCCAATCCCGAAAAGCTTGACAGGGAATCATTGCCTGCAATTACAAAATCACCCCCGATAGAAGTTACATTGTTCAGTCCCATTAAGTTTATCAGTGTATTTGGGCCAATAATCTGAAGGCTTCCCCCAATGGAGGTTACATTATCCAGTCCTGTTAAGCTTGTCAGGGATGGATTACTCGCTCCAGCAGCATAACCAATTTGCAAGCATCCCCCAATAGAAGTCAGGTTGTCCAGGCCCGTTAAACTTGTAATACTTTCGTTGTAAACATATAGAGCCCTGCCAATAGAAGACAAATCATCCAGTCCACTTAAGTTTGTCAGGGAATTATTACCTTCAATCCACAAGCTTCTCCCTAAAAACGTTAAATTGTTAAGCCCCGATAAACTTATCAGTGAATTATTATACTTAATAGAAAGTCCACCTCCGATGGAAATCAGATTTTCCAGGCCGGTTAAACTTGTATTGCCTTCAATCCGCAGGCTTCCCCCAATAGAAGTCAATCCATTCAAGCCGGTTAAATTGGTGATGTTATAATACCCGCTAATTGTAATATCACCAGCCATCTCCGTGCACCCGGGGTAATTAATCTGGAAATTGTCGATTTCTTCCTGGCTTGTGAATGTAATTCCCTCCGGCAGGCAACCTACCGGATCACCTATAATTATTAAATGGTCGTTACTTCTTGTGGCATTCAAAAGATCTATCACAGCCTCAGCATAAATAATATAGTCAAGGAAGAAGTTCCCTGTCTGGCTGTCGGTATATATTTTGAAATCGATAATGATATCGTGATAAAAATCAGAATATTCATAACCAACCCACCAGTAATAATTTTCCGGTGGCGGATCACTGGATGTCATTTCCTGTGCCAGGTATTCTTCATAAATAATAAGCCCTGTTTCATTATTTGCAGTATATTCTATTGTATCAGTTGTTGTCCAGCCAATTGGTAGCATGATGCCAAAAATGCCATTCGTGAGTTTACCATACTCGGGGTCATAATACCCTTTTATACTAATTTGCACATCAAAAAAGCTATTGGGGTCGGCTGTGTAAGGTTGGTTTACATAATCAAATTCATAGCACCCAGTTAAGAGGAACATGAATATTAATACTGCATAAATCTGTTTTCTGAAACGTTGGATTTTCTTTTTAATAATTGTTAGTTTTTTCATAATAATCTTGTTTTTTAGTTAATATTAAAATGTCATACCGCTTTTCTTTTAAATTTTAAAATGTATTGCGGTATATCTTCGACTATGATTAGGTCAGGCAATGGCATGACATAATCAGTCTCAGAATAGTTACAAATATACAACACGACGGAGGTAGATATGAAACAGATGAGTTAACGCCGGGGAAAAAGTAGTGAACGCAGGGTTTTATTGCATGAACGCAGAGAAAAAAAGTAAAAATCAGGAATGAATAAATGAAGGTTTTACCCATTTATTTTCTTTGACAAAAAACAATTATTCACAAATTTACCGAAATGGTTACTTTTGCCTGATTAATTAATTAGAATAAAATTGGGAATTAATATAGTTACGGAATATTCGCTTTGGTTTGTACTTCTCTGCATTGCGCTTGGAATAGCCTATGCTTCTGCGCTTTATTACAAAGAGAGTAAAAATGAATTTAGTCTGGCACTTAAATGGGTTATGGCAACATTGCGTGCTGTGGCCGTCACTCTAATTGCATTTCTTTTGCTAAACCCTATGATAAAAAAGGTTTCGCGCACTTCTGAAAAACCTGTGATAATTATTGCTGCCGATAATTCCCAATCTATAATAACAGGTAAGGACTCGTCGTATTACAAAAATGAGTTTCCAAATAAGATTGCAGCAATTGCTAATAAGTTGGGAGAAAAATTTAAGGTAAAAGAATATACTTTTGGAGATGAAGTCAATCAGGGACTTAATATTGATTTTACTGAGAAGCAGACTGATTTTTCATCTTTGTTTGATGAAATAAGTACCCGTTTTACAAATCGTAATGTGGGAGCAATGATAATAGCTTCTGACGGTATTTATAACAAGGGTACAAATCCGTTGTATGCATCATCGGGAGTTGGGTTTCCGGTTTATACAATTGCTCTTGGCGATACAAATATCCATAAAGATATAATTCTTAATAAAGTAAATTATAACCGGATTGCATACCAGGGAAACTTTTTTCCGGTTGAAGTGATAGTGAACGCTAAAAAGTGCAAAGGGCTTTCATCCAAAGTTATTGTAACGAGAGGTAAGGAGGTTGTCTTTTCTGAGAATATTAGTTTTAAATCAGATAATGATTTTGTGACTGTTAAGCTAAAGTTAAAAGCCGGTAATATTGGAATGCAGCATTACAAGATCAGGGTTTTGCCGGTTGACAGAGAATTGAGTCTTTCCAATAACGCCCTTGATATTTTTATTGATATACTTGAAGGAAGGCAGAAAGTATTGATACTTGCCAACTCACCTCATCCCGACATCTCCGCTTTAAAACAAGCTATTACAAGCAATAAAAACTATGAAGCAGAGGATTTTATAATTGATAAATTTGATAAATCTGTGGAAGGATACAATTTGGTAATCCTGCATCAGTTGCCATCGTCAGCGCATCCCACTGACGGTATTTTGAAAAAAATACAGGCCAGGAATATTCCAGTTCTGTTTATTCTGGGCTCACAATCGGGTATATCTATGTTTAATAAGCTAAAAACAGGATTCTCTATTGCCGGAACACGGATTATTTATAATGACGCTTTGCCTGTTATAAATCCTGAGTTTACACTTTTTTCTCTTTCTGATAAAGTATTAAGGGCTGTTCAGAATTTTCCACCACTACTCAGTCCTTATGGGAATTATGAAGTCAGCCCATCTGTAAATGTTTTGTTTGAACAGAGGATAGGAATTGTGGAGACCGATCATCCACTTGTGCTTTTCAATCAAACGCCATACAAAAAGATTGGAATAATAAACGGCGAAGGAGTTTGGAAATGGCGGATGTACGATTTTAAGAAAAACGGCAATCACAATGCTTTTAACGAAATTATCAATAAAACAGTACAGTATCTTTCGGTGAAAGTTGATAAAAGTCTGTTCAGAGTTTACGGGAAGAATAACTTCAAAGAGAATGATGATATTGAGTTTGATGCCGAAGTCTATAACGAAAGTTATGAGCTTGTTAACGAACCTGATGTCACCCTGGTTATCACCGACAATGAAGGAAACAGATATCCTTATACTTATAACCGCACAGCCCGTGCATATCATCTTAATGCAGGGAGTCTGCCTGTGGGAAATTATAAATATACAGCCCGGGTCAACTCCAATGGCAAGATATTAACTGCAAACGGTGAGTTTGTAATTTCTGCTCTGAATGTTGAAACCACAAACACAATAGCTAACCATAACCTATTGTATAACCTGGCAGTAAAAAGGGGAGGAGAGATGCTGTTCCCTTCACAGATTGATCAGCTTGTTAGCAAGATTGAGTCACGGGACGATATCAAAACAATAGTTTACACCCAACTTCGCTATATTGAGATTTTAAACCTGCCCTGGCTGCTTGC
>JAOZLR010000326.1 GCA_029934735.1 Bacteroidales bacterium | reverse complement strand
ATTCTGTTCGATTCCACGTTTTTCGGCAAAAACAGGATCAAATTCATTGTGGGGAAATATGGAGTAGCTAAAAGTAACTTTCCCACTCTGGCTGGCTTTAAAGTTTGTGTTCCAATAGTTATTCATAACATATGAAAACAGAGTTGTTGATTCCGATACTTTGTTAATCCATCCAACCTCCTTTGCATCGGTGGTCATTCTACCGATTTCAATAATCGGGGCCTCTTTAACGGTAAAGGTTATTCCGAACTGCTCATTTGAAATATCAGCCCATCGTTGAATGGTGAAGAAATTTTTATTCGAACCGGGCAACTGATCCTTGTCAGGCTGGTAATGTCCCCAGGCTAGTCCCAGGTTTATTGTGCCGTCAGGCAATTTATACGGAAATTGAAAATAGACTCCTTCAGGATCTAAAATATCCTTTTTGTCAATTGTGTTAATAATGTCAAGCCTTTGAATCTTATCAATCACCCTGACTTCCCTTGTCAGGCTATTACATCCGGGGGCGTCCGATTCTATGAGGTATGAAAATACCAAAGGGCCTGATTCCTTAATATCAGTAAACGGTATGCCATTATTGGAGTAAGACTGGGGATTGCGTCCCAAAACATACAGATATGAATTTAATCCTGTTAATAAATTGCTTGAATTAAACGGAAAATTCTTAAACCTTAGAAAGACAATATTTCCGGATTGATTATTAATCTCAAATCTGATGAGGTTATTTTCAAATCTGTTTTCAATAAACATATTCTCTTTTTGCGTGAGACTGTTAGTATTATCGAAAATATAAAACCGTTTTGCAGCAAGGGCTGGAACATCTTCCGCTAAAAAGACAAACTCACCGGAGGTCAACCGTTGTGATAGATAAATATTACCTGCTCTGTCGCGTACTCCGGCGTCTGATAAATAATACTCTTTTGGTATAGTCACTAAATCCGTCCTTTTCCAGGAGTTTGTATTATAAACGTCTATAATTCTAACTGTTTCTGCCATATCAGGCTTCACTGCATCTTTAAGTAATGCCCTTGATTGCTTGTCAGCTTCCAAAGCAAAAGACTGTTTTACTTTCCACTGTTGTCTGACAAATTTATCATCAGGTTCGCTAACTGAGTTCCAGGCTCCCCAGGTATGTTCTGTAAAGAGAAGCACATTTCTCCAGGCAGAGTCAAACTTTTCTTTAGGATAATTTTCCGGATCTAGCATTGTATATAAAATCTCGGTTTGAACAAGCCTTTCAGAGCTTGCAAGGTTTAATGCAGTCTCACTTGCTGTTGATCCTGAACCATCTTCCCAGTATCCTGTCAGTTCGCCTTTCAAGACAGGTAACCTGCTACCATACATCTTTTCAAATTTCGAAAAGGACTCACTTACAGTAGAAATATGAAGTGTTGGAGTAACAAATTTTTCATTCCACTTTTTTACGATATCAGGAAGATATTCATCTGGCGGACCATTATCAGAGCCTATATTGTACCTCATCACTACCATCTCATATGGATAGTGGTTTGTTTCAAGCTCATCAATGTATTTCAAAATCCGCTGCTCCTTGAGGGTGTTATACATCTTTCCGTAGCCAAGCCCGGTATGAAATTCAGAATATCCTTTTCCATGTATCCAGCACAGTACTTTCTCCTCACCGGATGGTGACTGCCAGTAAAATGGCTTGTCTCCATTCTTTTCGATTATATTACCAATTCTGTCAAAAGTATTTGTTCCGATCGAAAAATATTTGATTCCGTTTTGTGCCATAACCGGAATAAGTCCCCAGGAGTATCCCGGAATATCAGATATCATTGCTGACTCAATTTCCACATCGCACACCTTACCTATTTTCTTACCATATTCAAAAGCCCTGTAAAGCTCCTCCGGCCGGCATAACTCTGTAAGCAGATTTGCATAAAGTCCGTCAAGCTCAATCCACCCTTTTTGAACAGCATCGATAAATGCCTCCTTTTCCTCCTCTGTTGCATTTTTAAGATAGCATTCCACTGGCCACATAACTTCAGTATTCCATCTGAATTGAGCTTCTGCAGGGAACTTACTGCTCTTTTCTGCTATTTCAATAGCTTTGGCAATATTCTCCTTCTGAGTCTTTTCAACCTCACTTTGAACTTGTGTATAGCCTATATCAACATGCGAATGTGGAAGCAAATAAATATCGTAATGCTTAACAGGTTTGACATTAATTACCTCTTTCAGAAGGATGCTGTCATTCATCATAATTTCAGCGTTATACGTTTCATTATTGCTCACAACAGGAATTTCGACATATTCAATATTAAGTCCAAGGCTGACCGGCAAAGATGTATTGTACTCTCCAATTGCAACAGTAGCTGTTGACGGCTCTCCAAAATGAAGAATATCAACACGAAGTGATTGGAATTGCTTTCCATCATTCTTCACGACTGCATTCTCCTGCCTTATTTTTGCTCCCTGCTTTGCAACATATCTGAATATCATAAACCAGGTTCTGCTATCAGCCGATTCGCCAACGACTTTTATTTTAAACGACTTCCCCGGCTTTTTCAGATGGTTGGGAATCTTCAGAAACATATATCCGAAAAGGTCGCCATATTTATCAACCAAAGTACTTTTAAAAGAGAGTTCCATACCATTGGATGCTGTTTGTATCCATTCTTTTACAACCGTATCAAGAGGGCTTGAAAATGAAAATAGCTTTTTATTATTGACAAATAAATGAAATATATGGGGATCATCAGGATTGACATCAATTCCAGCGATCCAAACGAATTTAACAGAGTCGCCCTGGAAATCAAGAGGCAAAGGTGCAGTTTCCCATTCAATAAATTTTTCTTTATTAAGTGAGCGAACAAGCAAAGAAGAATCAGCATCAGGCTGCTGACATTCATATCTCAACACCTCTCCTTTAATATCTTTGAGATAACCACTAATGTATTGAGCCTGTGAGAAATAAGCTTGCAGTGAAAAAACTACAATTAAGAATACTAATATTCGATTTCTGTTAAAAAACATATTTACTAAGTTTAATTGGTTGCTCTGTATTATTTGAAAAGGGCACAAGAGTAAATTCGAAAAAATAATTCCTGGCCGGCAATGAATATTTAGTATGCGTACGTGCTCCCCAGCTATTGTCGCCCCCAACACCCATTTGCTGAAAATCAATATTCCAGGTTACGATATTGCGCTGCTTAATATCATTGCAATGTCGCTGAGGAGCTTTTTTTTCGGGATGATCCAAATCATACTGATAATAATTATAAACTTCGGTGCTGATAACAGAATCACCAACAGCCATTAATCCTGTGCCCGAATCATTAAAGACAGCAAACCAGCGCACATCAGTCTTATTTCCGTTCTCCTGAGGCCTGACATATTTGTGATATTGTTCCCAGGCAGTTCCTTTGTACAGCCCTATAGCAGCTCCGGTTTTCCTGTCCCAATAGCTCTCGTGCGGGCCTCTTCCAAACCAGCTTATGCTATCAAACTCTCCCGGAAGCAAAATCTGCATTCCAAGGCGTGGCAGCTCTGGCAGATCACGTGTGTCACCCCATAAATTCAGGGATACTTTTACAGCTCCGTTACGAAAAATCAGATAGCCGACACTTATCATCATTCC
>JAOZLR010000325.1 GCA_029934735.1 Bacteroidales bacterium | reverse complement strand
ATACCATTTGCTGCTGATGTCATTGCTGCTGACTGGGTTTTGAGTTGTTTCTCCACAGCCTTTCTCTCAGTAATATCCTGTGAATACTCAATCATTTGAACCACATTGCCTTTATCATCAAAAATGGGATAACCATGGACTTCTGCAATTCTCTCATTACCATTAGAGTCATAATGTGTATGTTCTAGTATTACAGGCTCCTTAGTTTTTTTGACAATCGTTAACGGACAGGGATCTTCTTTTGAATCACAAGGTGTACCCCTTTTGTGCGTTAAGGCATAACAAGTTGACTCATTCTTATTGCTTAATTTTTTAGCAGCCGAATTTGCCAGTAATAAGGTATAATCATTTGCATCAATAACATAAAATGGATGAGTCAAAGATTCCAGAGTATTTTCAAGTAACTGCCTCTGTTCATTAATCTTTTCCTCTGCTTTTTTTCTAGCCGTAATATCTCTTAAAAATACAGTGTGAAATGTCTTCCCGTCCTGCTCCATAGTAGAAACACTATTCTCCATAAACAAGACTGTTCCATCTCTTTTCACTGCCTCTATTTCACGCTTA
The DNA here is from genome assembly GCA_029934735.1 of Bacteroidales bacterium. Taxonomy (GTDB): domain Bacteria; phylum Bacteroidota; class Bacteroidia; order Bacteroidales; family JAADJA01; genus JAADJA01. The sequence goes on along the minus strand of JAOZLR010000325.1, from coordinate 3,054 downwards.
TTGAATAAGATGCATGATTCATCAATAGATTTATTTTCTTTACTATTATTAAATTTCTCAGCTATTTCAGGAACTAGAATACCGAATGATTTACCAGCTATCTCGCTAGATGAATATCCAAAGATATGTTCTGCAGCAGGGTTATAAAACACAATATTCCTATACGTATCGATTGATATAATAGCATCAGATGCATTTTCGATAATTGATTTTACCTGCTCATTTGCTTTATTTAATTCTTGTGTTCTTTCTATTACTTTTGACTCAAGGTTTTGATTTGCATCTTTGAGGTCGACGACAAGTTTTTTAACAGAAAGGCGCATCTGCTCAAAATTTTCTGCAAGTATGCCAATCTCGTCATTTTGCTCAATTTTTATAGAATCGTCTAAATTTCCATGGGCCAGGTCAGAAGCGCGTTGTGTTAAAACATGAACAGGCTTTGAGATAGATCGCGCAAAGAGTATGGATAAAACAACAACTACTACCAGTAAAATAACAAACCAAAACATGAAATTTTTAATCATTACCGGAATGGCAGCATAGGCTTCGTCCTTATCAATCTCACTCATGATAACCCAATTTACCTGCTCAATATCAAGTGGCTTATAAGCCGACATTACTTCAACACCCCGGTAATCAGAAAAACTTTGGACACCTGTTTCCCCTTGTAAAGCAGCTTGAGTTCCATTTGTAATTACGGCTTGCAATCCTATCGCGCTGTTGAGGGTCTTGATTTTCGATATTACATCACGGGAAATATTTGTTTTTTCAAGTGTTTGAAAGTAGTCTTCAGGATCTTCGATAAGGAAACGGGACTGATTTCTCATCAAATAATCGCTGCCCACCAGATAGGTTTCACCGGTTTTTCCCAATCCAACATTTTCCCAATTATAAGCATCGGTCATAATATGGTTTATCTTATCAATGGGTAATTGAAATACAAGAACCCCAATTCTTTTATCCCCATCATAAATGGGAGAAGCGATAAATGATGCAGGCGCATTATAAGAAGGTAAGTAAGGTGAAAAGTCTTCGAAGCGAATAAAATCATGATCTTCGCTTTGAATAAGCTGTTTGAAAACATCAGATAAATTTGTCCTGCTAAATGGGCCATGCAATATATCAGTAGCAAAATCTACTTCCTTGCTCACCGAATAAATGACATGTCCTGAATCAGCATCAATAATAAAGATATCATAGTAACCAAAGCGATCCAGGTAATTTTTAAATATGGGATGGTATAATTGATGTGAAGTATTGTAACTACTCCTTTCTTTTGATTTAAAGAGTTTATCCTTTTCTCCCTTGGGAAAGGGATTATTGGCAATAAACTGATATTGTAAAACACGGTGATTGCTATGTTGGGGCCAATAATCAATTTCATTAAGGTTTGTGCCAACTTCTTTATCTACAGCATGAATAAAGTAATTGAGTAAAATACCCACATTTTTATTTGCCTTTAATTTGGCTTCGGTTGTAATTAAAAAAAGAGGCCTTGTAAGCGGATATGTATTATTACGAATAGTGGCATTACCCAGTTTTAAGCCATCAATTTCCAAAATTCTGAGTAAAGAGGCCGGGTCGTAATAGTTATAAGAAAAAAAAGCAATTGTAAATGCATCCGCCTGCATTTGCGCCTTCATAGTTGCACCATCCTTGATAAAGATTGTATTTGGTGCGTCGAGCAATGCATTTTGATCACCACCCAATATTACATCAGCGAACAAATTGTATGAGCCACTGCCTTCGGATGGGATAAATCTTTTTATGCGTTCATCAGGCCAATCCGGATTCAGGTCCGACCACTTGCTTGCAGTAGTAAATGCCTTTTTTAATTCTTCAGAAGAGAGATTATTTAAAAAGTTGTTTTTTTCACTAACCACAACAACCAAAGCATCTGTACCAATTCTAAATGAAAGCGGCTGAAGACCGGCTTCCTGAAATGGGGCGTAATCATCGGGCCTTAATTGGTGACTGGAACCTACAATATCAACTTCTGATCCATCCAACAAATCATCAAGGCCGTCAGTTGTGCTGCTTTTTCGATAGCTAATATCACCCTTTGCTCCTTCCGCTTTAAACATTGTGATCATGTGTCTGGCCAGAGAAGATACTGTAGAGCTCCCCGACATATTCAGCTTACCCGAAAATTCAGATGGCTTGATTTTTGGAAAAACACTTTCCGCATTTACAGTTGGAAAATCACCTGCGGTTTTATCTAACCAAACCTCCTGGTTTTTAAGTAATTCTACCTGGGGAATAGAGAAATAATTAAGCGTTGAATCGCGGTAGAACAATTGCTCAAGAAACTCAGTTTGATAATAGGAATACAATACACTATCCATCATTTTCAAGTCTGCTGGCGAATAATCCTGCTCTACTCCTACTTTATCAAAACCGTCCTTAAAACTTAAAGTGGCTTCAATGACCATTCTGTTCTCTGAAAAACTGATTACCTGATCGAATATCTGCTGAAAATAATTTTCAATCTGGTTTGCTTTCATTTCCCTGATAGCTGTTAACTTTTTGTACGACTCTTCTTTCAAAGTTGATTTTCCCAGTGTGAATGCAATTGTTCCAACAATCCCTGCTGTTATTAGCGAGATAAGCAATAACATCAAAAGTATTTTTGCCCTTAATTTTAGATTTTTCAGCATATTAATTAATAATTTATCTGTTTATTTACAAATGATAGTAGTTTTAATTACAAACTTAAAACTATCGGGGCTTACTTACCGCCTTCAATAATTACTCTCCACTGTGAATTGTATAAGAAATGATAAACTTCAAGCCAATCTGTTGGGCAGTAGCATCAACATGGTCGCCAACAAGGGTGTTGTCTTCATTCGGATCACTGAAGTTAACAAAAGATCTTGTTTTTGTCTTAGGAGAGAACATGAATTCTAAGCCAGTTGTGAGTATTTTTTTTCCGGTTTTTCGAATTCCAACTGACACATGGTAAAGATCCCAGTTTATTGATTCGGCAACTACCCGGTCGTATTCATAATCCCCTAAAGCATTGTGGTTAAAATCGGTTCGGAAACCTCCCAGAAA
>JAOZLR010000324.1 GCA_029934735.1 Bacteroidales bacterium | reverse complement strand
AATGTTTACTGGTCGGAAGATTTCTCTGAAGGTAAACTTCCTGATGGATGGGTAATCAAGAGTGTGGGTGACAGTACAGTTTTGTGGGAATGTACAGACCAGCCTTTTCAGGGTGCTCACCAATACAGAAAACAGGCGCCTCCTATTGCTTCCGAAAGCAGGGGACACTTTATGTTGTTCAGCCCGGGTGTTGTTGTTGATACCAATATTAACAAATGGCGAAACAAAGGAGTTTACCCTAATGGTTATTTTATGACAAGTGCAATTGACTGTTCAGGATTGAAATCGGCCCTTTTGAGGTTTCAGCAAAAATTTTGTTACAACCAATGGGGACATGTAAGAGATGCAGGACTTTTTGTAGAAGTGAGTAATAACGGCGAAAACTGGACGGAATACAGAGTGAATAAAGGAGTCAAAGGTCGGAAAGACAGCCCTAACCCGATGAATATTGAGCTGAATGTTTCAGATGTTGTTGCCGGTCAGTCAACTGTATATATTCGTTTTTTCTGGAAAGGATTTTTTGCCTGGTACTGGATGGTGGATGATATTAAGCTGGTTGAAGGCTTTGAAAAAGATCTTGGCGTTAAGTCTCTAGTGTCACCTTTGCATAAAGACAATGCCTTTGGAAAGCAGGATACCATAATCGCTGAAATAAAAAATATGGGGTCAGAAACTCTTAATAACAATATTGATGTTTATTGTGTTGTTGATAATAATGACACTCTTAAAACAATGATAGATGCAATGGAAAATCCTTTTAAAGGAAATACTACAGTTGATGTTAGCTTTCTTCCAGTTGATCTCTACACCAGAGCATCACATTCAATCGAAATAATTATTGATTATCCTGGGGATGAGGATGAGAATAATAATTCAAAATCATATACAGTTTATTCAAAACCTGTCAGTTTGAAAGAGGTTACATCTGCTGTTCGGACAGGCAATGCTACGTTCGTGTTTTTAAGCTATGAAGCAGAGGTAAAGGTGCATTTCCTGACAAATGAGATATTCAGAATATGGATGGCTCCTTTGGGCGATTTTGACGATCCTACAGAAGGGAAGATAGTTGTTGAAAATCAATTTAATCCTGTCGGAGTTGAGTATAGCAATGAAGAGGATTATTATAAAATGTCAACCGGAAAATTCATAGTCAGAGCGTATAAAAACCCTCTGCGTTTTGCAATGTACGACAAGGATGATAAAGTGATGATTTGGGAAGAGGCGGAGAGCTTGAAATATGGTGCATCAACATTGCAAACATTAAAAAGAGGGGATGATGAGTATTTTTATGGTGGAGGTATGCAGAATGGTTATTTTTCGCATCGGGACAGCACCATCCTAATTGAAATTGGTGGAGGATGGGATGATGGCGGAAGACCCAATCCAGCTCCTTTTTATATGAGTACTTCCGGATATGGAGCTTTTCGGAACACCTTTAAACCCGGGAAATATAGCTTTCACAATCCTCTTGCATTGAGTCATGATGAATTCCGGTTTGATAGTTACTATTTTTATGGACCCTCTCTGAAGGAGATTTTGAATAACTACACTTTAATAACCGGAAGGCCTTTTATGCCGGCTCGCTGGCAGCTCGAAATGGGTGATGCAAACTGCTACAATCGTGACGGCTTCACAACTCCTATTGTTATTGATTCCATTGCCCGTAAATACCGCGAAAATGATATGCCAGGAGGCTGGATTCTTCCTAACGATGGTTATGGTTGCGGTTACACCGATCTTGATTCGACAGTCAGGGGATTGCATAACCTGGGTTTTTATACAGGATTATGGACTGAGAACGGCGTTGACAGGATAGCCTGGGAGGTTGGCACAGCAGGCACAAGATTGTGTAAGCTTGACGTGGCGTGGGTTTACAGAGGTTATGATTTTGCCTTTGATGCCTGTAAAACAGCTTACAACGGGATTGAAGATAATAGCGAATCCCGCGGGTTTGTATGGTCAGTGATGGGCTGGGCAGGAACGCAGCGCTATTCGACTATCTGGACAGGCGATCAAAAAGGAAACTGGGAATATATTCGGTTTCATATCCCTACAGTGATAGGTTCGGGATTATCAGGTTTTAATGCTGCAACTGGCGATATTGACGGAATTTTCGGTGGTAGTGCCGAGACTTATGTTCGCGATCTTCAATGGAAATGTTTTACTCCTATACTTATGAGTATGTCGGGATGGGCCCCAGAGATGAAGCAACCTTACATTTATGGCGAGCCTTATACATCAATCAATCGCAAGTATCTGAAACTAAAAATGCGCCTCACACCATATATGTACACATATTGCAGGCTGTCTTATGACAACGGAACTCCTGCTGTCAGGGGAATGTTGCTCGAATTTCCAGAGGATGATGTTACTTTGGATAACAGCACTCAATACCAGTTTATGTTGGGAGAATGGTTTCTCGTGGCTCCCGTTTATAAAGATGAAGCAAAGCGTGATAGTATATACTTCCCTAAAGGAATCTGGACAGACTATTGGGACGGGACAAAGTATGAAGGACCTCTTTGGCTGAATGATTATAATGCCCCGCTTGACAAGCTGCCGCTTTTTGTGAAAGAAGGAGCAATTATCCCGATGTATCCCGAAATGCTTTATGATGGAGAGAAGCCGAAAGACCCTGTGACTTTTGATATTTATCCCAAAGGAGAAACAAAATTTGAGCTTTATGAAGATGACGGACATACTCAGGAATATCGCTTAGGAGCCTATACTAAGACGACAGTTAAAGTACTCAATTCGGAAGGCAATACATCTATTGATATTAGTCCTGCCAATGGAATATATCCGGGAATGCCTGAAAAGCGTTCTTATATTTTTGAGGTTCATTTGTCTGATTCACCTGATAAAGTATCCTTGGTTTTGGATAAAACATTGAAATTAAAAAACCTGAAAACAAAAGAGGAATTTGAGATAACTGATGAGGGTTGGTATTTTGATTCGGAAGATCGCAAAGGAGTTTTGTTTGTCAAAATAAGAAGTATTAATTTGAATTCGGGATTTAAGTTGGAGGTGAAATAGTTAGTAGTTTACTATGATAAATGATAAAAAGATAGTCGTTGTGCTTCCTGCATATAATGCTGAATCAACACTGGAGAAAACATATTCCGAGATACCCTTTGAGATAGTCGATGAGGTTGTGCTTGTTGATGATTATAGCTTTGATAATACATCGGAGGTGGCCGAAAAGCTGGGCATCAATCATATTATCCGACATAAATCCAACAAAGGTTATGGTGCTAACCAGAAATCTTGCTATAACAGAGCGCTGGAGCTTAATGCTGATATTGTAATAATGCTGCACCCTGATTATCAATATACTCCGAAGCTGATTCATTCTATGGCCTATTTGATAGCAAATGATGTTTATAAGATTGTTTTGGGCTCAAGGATTTTGGGCCGCGGAGCAATAAGGGGTGGGATGCCTGCTTATAAATATTTTGCAAATCGCATACTAACGTTATTTCAGAATATTTTGATAAATCAGAAGCTTTCAGAATATCATACAGGATACCGGGCTTTTGCGGCAGAAGTTCTTAAGAATATCAATTATAACATTAATTCGGATGATTTTGTGTTTGACAATCAAATGCTATCACAAATCTTTTTTGCCG
>JAOZLR010000323.1 GCA_029934735.1 Bacteroidales bacterium | reverse complement strand
GTTTTAATATTATCATAATCAATCTTGTTTTCATTTTTTATATCAAGACTTGCTTTTATTGCAGAATGCAACCACCTGCAACAAGCATAAGGCTTGAAATAGTTTGTGTTGATTAGCCACGATTGTCCTAGATTAGCCACAAGTTTACTTTTATCATAATCGTCATGATCATCTACAAACAGAAAGGGTCCCACAAAACCTTCTTTGGCCATCATTGCACATTGTAAACCTGTTGAGGCAGCCCACGCAACACCCTCTTTTGCCATTGATCCGGTGCTGACATCAGTTGAACCACCAAGCATCACAGGTGATAAAACGGCAGCAAGGCTGAGAGCATGCATTGTTTGTTCAATGTTTAATTGTAATAAACAGGCAGCCGTTGCAGTACTGCCGATAGCTCCCCATCTGCCACTCGACCAGGTGGTTATTTTCTCTTTAACACGTGCATCACTAAATCGCGTACCAACTTCATATCCTATAATTATTGAAGTAATAATATTATCATAGGAGATATTATTTTCATGTTCTAAGGCAAAGGCAGCGGGGACAACAAGGCTTGCCGGATGACCCACAGCACTTCGATGTCCCTCATCAAAATCAGTAGAACTTATTGCAAGAGCATTGAAAAAAGCAGAACCCAATGAGCCCAGTCGCATATCCACACCCCAAACATTATACTTGCCTGAAGAAAAACTGTGTTGAAGACTTCTTGCTGCAATTCTAAAAGCATCAGACTTAACACCACTGTGAGCTGTACCAATCGTATCGGCGATAACCCGTTTTGCCTGGTGAATTGTGGCCGTGGAAATGACTTTGGGGTTAACCGAAGTTATAAATTTTGCCATTTCGTATAAAACAGGTGCTTGCTTTTTTAGCGTAGTCATTTTGTATTTGAATTACTGTCGCTAAAGTAATACTTTTATCAGGAACAAATTTTCATATCAAAATATTATATCTTTGTCAAATTGCAGGAAAATGAATAAGTCACATTAACATAATAAAAAAGCAATTTTATGTTCAAAAAAATCCCACACACTTACGTAATCATTTTTTTTATTATTGTTTTTGCAGCCATTCTTACCTGGTTTATCCCCGGAGGAGAATATACAAGGCATGTTATAGACGTTAACGGCGTTGAGCGGACGGTCATTGATAAGGACTCCTTTCACTATGTTGATGCTAATGCACAAACCTGGCAGATTTTCGGAGCATTGTTTAACGGATTTGAAAGGCAGGCAGGTATCATAGTTTTCATTCTTATGATTGGTGGTGCATTCTGGATTATGAACGATAGCAAGGCCATTGATGTCGGTATTTTTTCATTTCTGAAGTTTACAAAAAAGTTAGAGCATATTAACCTCTTTAAATTTCTTGGTGTAAATAATATTATCATTACGCTTGTGATGATAATGTTTAGCATTTTTGGTGCCGTATTCGGGATGAGCGAGGAAACTATAGCCTTTATTATCATTCTGGTGCCTCTTGCCATTAGTATGGGCTACGATTCCATTGTTGGAGTGAGTATGGTATTTGTGGCTGCCGGACTTGGTTTTGCCGGAGCTGTTCTTAATCCTTTCACAATAGGCATTGCACAGGGAATTGCAGATCTTCCGCTGTTTTCAGGATTTGAATACAGGTTATTTTCCTGGTTTGTTATTAATACTGTTGGAATTATTTGGATATTAAGGTATGCAGCAAAGGTGAAAAAGAATCCTAAATCTTCACTCGTCTATGAAGATGATGAATACTGGCGAAAAAAGGGAAGTGCTGACATTGAAACAATCGAATACAAAACCCCGTTGAGTGCCTGGCTTGTTTTTGCTTTTATATCCATTGGATTAGTTCTTTTTTCGATTAAATATCCAATTACAGAAATGAAAATCGGCACTTCTTCCTCACTTTTACCGATGGTTCCTGTTAGCACCGGATTGTTTATTATAACAAGCTTTTTATCCCTGAAGAAGTCAGTTCATTTTTTTGTACTAAATCTGCTTGTGTTTACTATTGTTTTTTTGATAGTAGGTGTTATGGGTTATGGATGGTATATTATGCGCATTGCTTCCCTCTTTTTTGCAATGGGAATCTTTTCGGGTATTGCAATGAATAATGATGCAAATAAAATTACAAACCTGTTTCTTGACGGGGCAAAGGATATTATGTCCGCAGCTCTTGTGGTTGGGCTTGCCGGTGGTATTCTCGTTATTTTGGAAGATGGAAAAGTGATTGATACCATTCTTCATGGCGTTTCGCGCTCAATGAGTGGATTAGGTAAATTCGGGACAGTGAGTGTAATGTATGCTATCCAGAATATGATAAACATCATTATTCCGTCAGGATCGGCAAAGGCTGCACTTACTATGCCTGTTATGGCTCCTTTCTCTGACCTTGTAAACCTTTCGCGGCAGGCAACCATTATGGCTTTCCAGTTTGGTGATGGTTTTACAAATATGATAACCCCCACTTCCGGCGTGCTGATTGGCGTTTTAGGTGTTGCCAAAATTCCTTATGAAAAATGGGTTAAATGGGTTTTCCCATTTATTATTACTTTGATATTGTTAGGATGGCTATTACTTATTCCTACGGTTACTATGAATCTGAATGGGTTCTAAAAGCAATATTTGATTTTTTTCAAAAATTGTTGTTAATAAATAAAAGTATTATACGACTTTTGCGTTACGAACTATTCGTTATAAAACAAATTGAAAAAAATGTTTTAGAATGCACAATAATTTCTGGCAAAATTTCAAAAAACCCGTCTTTACTCTGGCTCCGATGGAAGATGTTACCGATACTGTTTTTCGTGAAATAGTACTCGGTATTTCCAATCCTGATTATCTGAATGTGCTGTTTAGTGAGTTTATGTCAACCGATGGTTTTTGTCATGAGATTGGCAGGCCTAAAGTCAGCCATCGTCTGTTGGTTAATGATTCAGAACGGAAGCTTTTAAAAGAGAAAAATGTAAAGATTGTTGCACAGATTTGGGGAAAAGACCCTGAGAAGTTTTACAATGCTACAAAAGCAATTTGTGAAGAGTATGATTTTGATGGTATAGATATCAATATGGGTTGCCCCGTAAAGAAGATTGTTAAGCAGGGCGGCTGCTCTGCACTCATTGGTCAGCCTGAGCTTGCCAAAGAGATTATTCTGGCAACAAAGGAAGCTTCGGATATTCCGGTAAGCGTAAAGACACGGATAGGCCTGAGCAAAGTTGTTACAGAGGAGTGGATAAGCCATTTGCTTGATACAAATCCGGAGGTGATCACGGTTCACGGAAGAATACAAAAACAACAATCGGAAGGAGAGGCTGACTGGGACGAAGTGGCTAAGGCTGTGAAACTTAGAAACGACCGCGGTTCTGATACTCTCATCCATGGCAATGGGGATGTGATGAGCCTTGAAGACGGATTTATAAGGGCGGAGAAATATGGCGTGGAAGGAGTTATGATCGGACGTGGTATTTTTCATAATCCCTGGTTCTTTAATATGGGGCAAAGCGAAAAAACACCTGAAGAACGCCTTGCATTATTATGGAATCATGCATCACTTTTTGTTAATACCTGGGGTGAAGGTAAAAACTTTGCCATTCTGAAACGCTTTTTCAAAATATACACTAACGGATTTTACGGAGCAGCTCAAATCAGGGCAAAG
>JAOZLR010000322.1 GCA_029934735.1 Bacteroidales bacterium | reverse complement strand
AGGACAGAGGGGCAAAAGGAGTAAATATTGATTTTGAGGCAATGCCCTCTGCCTACGGAAATGCTTTCACGGATTTCATGATTACCCTTAGCGAGCAGATGCATGCTGCCATTTCAGGCTCAGAGGTTAGTATTGCAGCGCCGGCAGTTAACGGGAACAACACTTTCAACATTTCAGTCATGAAAAATTATATCGACTTTTTTATGGTTATGGGCTATGATTATTATTGGAACGGAAGCTCGCAAGCAGGTCCGGTTTCTCCATTGTACTCAATGACGGCCTCATCAAGCTATAATTTTTCAAGAACAATATCTTATTACCAGTCACAGGGAGTTCCCGATGAGCAGATAGTTATGGGAGTACCCTATTACGGACGACAATGGCCTACTTCTAACCAGTTTGCACCATCGGCCACAACAGGATCTGGAACAGCTTACACATATCGCTACATTAAGAACAATACATCCGGGCATTACTCAAATGAAAACAAATACTGGGAACCCAACAGCTTTTCGCCATATTTTTCGTTTTATATGAGTGGCTGGAATCAGTGTTTTATGGAGGACACATACAGCCTTGGAAAAAAATATGATATCGTAAACAGGCGAAATCTTGGTGGAATCGGAATATGGGCTTTGGGATATGATAACGGTTACACTGATTTCTGGGAGTTAATTGCCGATAGGTTTACGACTTCTTCATCTCCCATATTGTCAGATACAATATTCGATTCGGGTGGTCCAATATTCGATTATTACAACCACGAAAGCTATACATATACAATTACAGTCCTCAACAATAAACAAATTGACCTCTCTTTCGATTATCTGAACATTGAAGCAAATTACGACACTTTATGGATTTATGACGGGCAGGATATTAATTCACCGCTTCTGGATTTCTTTTCAGGAAATATAAATCCGGGAACAATTGAATCATCAACCAACCATCTGACTCTTAAGTTTTGCTCCGATGGAGCCACAACAGAACCAGGCTGGCAAGCCGTTTATAATGCTGTAAATCCAACCACAACAGAAGAAAACAGTTTAACAAAACCGGAATTGAATATCTGGCCTAATCCCTTTATTGATAAGCTGAATATTTCATTTTCGCTTGCAGTTTCCTCAGATGTTATTTTGGAAATTTATGATATTCGGGGTAATTTGGTTTTTGAGAATAATTTTAGGCAAATATCTGCAGGAAAAAATATATTGCGCCTTAACCCTATCGACATTCAGTCCGGTACATTTTTACTAATTCTGAAGTCAGATGGAGTTATTTTTGAAAAAAGGGTTGTTATTAAGAAATAATATTTGAGTCAATAAATCTGCAATCACTACTGCTCCATCCCCTTAGCCTCTTCCCAAAAGACATCCATTTCGGCAAGGGTCATATCTTTCAAAGATTTACCCAACTCCCTGGCTTTTGATTCGAGGTATTGAAATCGCCTAATAAATTTCCGGTTGGTTTTTTCCAAAGCATCTTCAGGATTAACATCAATGAAGCGGGCATAATTGATAATTGCAAAAATCAGATCACCAAGTTCATTTTCCATTTTCTCCTTATCCGAAGATGTTTCAACCTCTTTTTTCAGTTCGCCAAGCTCTTCTAAAACCTTATCCCAAACCTGATGAGGCTCTTCCCAGTCGAAGCCCACACCACTTACTTTCTCCTGGATTCTGTATGCTTTAACCAATGGAGGTAATGCCATCGGGACTCCTGACAAGACAGACTCCCGCCCTTTCTCGCTCAGTTTGATTTTTTCCCAGTTATCCTTAACCGTCTTTGGGTCATGTGCCTCAACATCTCCATATATATGAGGATGGCGAAAGACCAGTTTATCGCTTATGTAATTCAAAACGTCAGTAATATCAAAGTCGCCGGTTTCAGATCCGATCTTTGAATAAAACACAATATGCAACATCAGGTCGCCCAACTCCTTCTTTACCTCATCAATCTTCTTCTCAAGGATTGCTTCCGAAAGTTCGTATGTCTCTTCAATTGTGAGATGTCTTAGGCTCTCAAAAGTCTGCACCTTATCCCAGGGACATTTCTCCCTTAGTTCATCCATTATTAACAAAAGACGCTCAAAAGCTTCAAGTTTTTTTTTCATTTTGTTAACTATCTTCTATTTTTTTAATAAGGTCAATAAGGTCTGATGCCTTGAAGGGTTTGCTGAGATAAAGATCCATTCCGGCTTCAAAAAGTCGTTGCTTTTCCCCCTCTTTCGTGTGAGCCGTAACTGCAACAATTTTAGCCCGTCTATCATTACCAGCAACTGTATTCTCAAATTTCCTGATCATCCTGGTTGCTTCAATTCCATCCATAACCGGCATTTGAATATCCATCAAAACTATATTATAGATATTTTTCTTATAAAGATCCAGCCCGACCTTGCCGTTTTCTGCAACATCTGTTTTATAGCCTCCTTTCGTAAGAATATTTGTTGTAAGATGCTGATTTAATACATTATCCTCAACAAGTAATATCTTCGTTCTATCTTTAGTCAAGATTTCCTTTGCCCCCGGTTCTCCTTTTAAGAGTTGTGCGTCTGATATTTGAAATTTAGCAGTAAACCAGAAGGTTGATCCTTTACCGACATCAGAAACGATTCCAATTTTTCCCTTCATCATTTCAACAAGGTGCATACTAATAACAAGGCCCAAACCCGTGCCACCCTTTTTTCGTTCAACTGCAGCATGTGTCTGAGAAAATGGTTTAAACAGCTTATTTTGACTATCCTTTGAAATACCGATACCGGTATCTATTACCATAAATTTGAGTGCAATATCATTCTTTGCTTTTCCGGATTTCTGCCTGGTGACAGGAACAATCTTTATTGTTATCCCTCCATTATCTGTAAATTTGAGCGCATTGCTTACAAGATTAATAAGCACCTGAGAAACACGAACCGGGTCTCCAATAACTATGTCATTTATCTCTTTTGAAATATCGGCTTTCAGGTACAGATTGGTTTTCTTAGTATTTATTTCATGCAAGGATATAACATCCTTTACGACTTTAGAGATTGAGAATTCCTCCTTTTCCAAAATTACATGTCCTGATTCAATCTTTGAAAAGTCAAGAATCTCATTAATAATATTTAAAAGGTTATTACCCGAAACATCTATAATATTAAGATATTCCTTCTGCTCATCAGTCAATTCCGTTTCTTTAAGAACATCTGCTATCCCAATAATACTGTTAAGATGATTGCGAATTTCGTGACTCATTCCTGCAAGAAACATCGACTTGGATTGTGTAGCCTGTTCCGCCTGCTTTTTTTCAAGAATCAAGGCATCTTCATATTTCTTTTGGTTGGTTATATCTTTAAGTGTTCCCAAAATTGCCTTCTGGCCATGATAGCTTATAGCGCCTGCACTAATTAACACATTTACAATATTACCGTTCTTATGTATTAGTCTGAACTGATATGAATTAGGCACCTTCTCGCCACGTAATCTTCTTCTATGGTTATTTACAACCAATGCCTGATCATCTGGATGAACTATGTCCTGAAATTTAAGTTCCTGAAGGTCATAGAAACTATATCCTGAAATCTGCTCACCAGCTTCATTAACATACAGCAAGCGGTTATTCTGAATTATAAAAATCCCATCCAGAATATTTGATATGAGTGACTTTTGTTT
>JAOZLR010000056.1 GCA_029934735.1 Bacteroidales bacterium | reverse complement strand
TCGTAAATCGTAAATCGTAAATCAATCTCTATCCTACCCAACACTTCCTTCCAGGCTAATTGACAGTAATTTTTGCGCTTCAACTGCAAATTCCATCGGCAGTTGTTTCAGTACCTCTTTTGCATATCCGTTAACTATTAGACCGATGGCGTTTTCAGTGTCAATTCCCCTTTGCTGGCAATAAAAAAGCTGGTCTTCCGAAATTTTTGAAGTTGTGGCTTCATGCTCAACTATTGAAGATCTGTTTGCAGTATTTATATATGGGAATGTATGAGCACCACATTTATCACCAAGTAACAATGAGTCGCACTGTGAATAATTTCTTGAATTCTCTGCTCGTTTACTAATTTTTACCAAACCCCTATAACTGTTATTACTAAATCCTGCTGAAATGCCTTTTGATATTATGGTGCTTTTTGTGTTTTTACCTATATGTATCATTTTAGAACCTGTATCAGCCTGCTGGTGATTGTTTGTAACTGCAACTGAATAGAACTCTCCAATAGAATTATCACCAAGCAGAATACATCCAGGATATTTCCAGGTTACGGCTGACCCCGTTTCTACCTGTGTCCATGATATTTTTGAGTGACTTCCTTTGCACATACCGCGTTTGGTAACAAAATTAAAAATGCCACCTTTGCCATTCTTATCTCCCGGATACCAGTTTTGTACAGTTGAATATTTTACTTCAGCATCTTTCAAAGCCACAATTTCGACAACAGCAGCATGCAGTTGATTTTCATCTCTTTGTGGTGCTGTACATCCCTCCAGATAGCTAACATAGCTCCCTTCATCTGCAATGATGAGAGTCCGCTCGAATTGTCCTGTGCCGGCAGTGTTTATACGGAAATATGTGGATAATTCCACCGGACATCTAACACCTTTGGGAATGTAGCAGAACGAACCATCCGAAAAGACAGCAGAATTGAGTGCAGCGAAATAGTTATCGCCATACGGCACAACACTTCCAACGTATTTTTTTACAAGATCAGGATGATTCTGCACAGCTTCGCTGAATGAGCAGAAGAGAATTCCGTATTTCTCAAGAGTTTCGGAGAACGTTGTTTTAACAGAGACGCTGTCGAATACTGCATCCACAGCCACTCCTGAAAGCAGTTTCTGCTCTTCAAGGGAAATACCTAATTTGTTGAATGTATCCAAGAGTTCCGGATCAACCTCATCAAGGCTGCTCAACTCTTTTTTCTTTTTCGGTGCTGCATAGTAGATTATATCCTGATAGTCGATAGGAGGAATATTAAGGTGAGCCCAGTCAGGCTCTTTCATCGTCAGCCATTTGCGGTATGCCCGCAGACGGTATTCCAGCATAAAATCAGGCTCGTTCTTCTTTTTGGAAATGTACCTGATTATATCTTCGTTTAACCCTTTTGGGGCCATATCCATGTCAATATCAGTAACAAAGCCGAATTTGTAATCACTTTGTGTAATCTCATTAAGTATATTATTTTGTTCTTCTTCTTTCATTCCCACACTAATTTTTTTAAAGTTGCAAAAATACTTTAACCTGTTAAGATGTTAACAAAAAAAATGAAAATTTGTTAATGAAGTATTTGAATGATTTAATCAGTCCATCGCACCCCTTAATCCCCTGAAGGGGAAACCCCACGGAACAGAGGGGAGTAATAGAGCACATCCTTTGGCTACAGTTGTAAAATTTGACAACACCAATTTGAAGCAAGTGGGGTCTAATCGGTATTCACTCATTATTTATTCGTTTCTCTTAACCGCAATCCTCTCCCCAACCATCACCTGTGTCTCAAGTCCTTTTTGCGTGTTTGACAACAGATCTTTATCAATTTTTACTTTTCCTTTTTCAAAAAGAAGAACTATTGAGGAGCCTCCAAATTTGAAATATCCCTTCTCTTCTCCTTTAATTGCAATGTCTCCTTTGTATGTTTGAATGATGCTTCCAACCATAGTCGCACCAACTTCTGTCATTATGATGTCACCGAATTCGGGGGTTGAAATAGTTACATATTCTCTTTTGTTGAGACAGAAAAGTTCAACAATTTCCCTGACTGCAATAGGGTTTACCGAATAGTAGTCGCCGTCAATTTTTACGTCCTTTGTAATTATTCCAGATACAGGAAAGTGAAATCTGTGGTAATCTGTCGGACAAACCCTGATTATTATCAGACTTCCATTCTCGTATTTTTCCGCAAGAACAGGGTCATTTAAAAAGCTCGACACATTAAACCTGTATCCTTTTACTATGAAATCCTGATTACTGATGTCGGCATAAGCCAATGCTTTACCATCGGCAGGGGAGACAACAACAATTGTAGATGTGTCTATTATTCTGGAATCATATTTCAGTTTTCTTATGAAAAAATCATTGAAAGAGGTGAACTTTTGCTTTTGTGCAGTGCTCAGGTCTATGTTATATTCTTTTACAAAGGGCTCAATCTTTTTTGCTGATTTTGGTTTATCCATCATGTCTCCGTATATGGAAGAGACAAATTTTCGTTTTACCAAAGTATAAAGTGTTGCTTCGCCCACAGGGTTATTATAGAGCCATACCAGCCAGCCCTCACCTGCTACTTTTTCAGTTTTAATATCTCCTGTTTGCCTGTCAACATAGCGTATTGGTTGCACTTCGGGTGTGGGCCAAATTGCTAATCCGATAATAATAATAACTATCGAAATTATTATTGTTCTTATCCTGATTTTCATAGAGCAAAGGTAAGAAGAAAAGTTGCATTTACTAATGGAATCTATGTGCGACAAATTTTCATTTATTATTTTTATCTATTATCCGTTGTAAAAATAATATTTAGGGGCTGTCCAAGAAGTTGATCAAAGTGTCATTTTGAGTGGAGTCGAAAAATGTATTGTCTTGGAAATCAATTAGGTTTCGACTCCGCTAAACCTGATTTTTTGTGAACTAAACATTTTTTGGATAGCCACAGAGTATATGTCAAACCTGTATTTAAAGAAACAGATGGAAATTTGTCGCTCACTCATAATAAATCAACTGGGTTTTGCTATTTAATTTTTTTTAATTTTGCCGCCCCTAAAAATGATAAAATTATGTTAGAAGGCAAACCGACACGTACTGAACTTTCTGAATTGGGAGAATTTGGATTGATTGATCTGCTTACAAAAAATATTACACTAAAGAATAAAAGTTCTGTTAAAGGAGTTGGCGATGATGCGGCTGTTATTGATTATGGTAGCAAACAGACTTTAATAACAAAAGACTTGCTTATTGAGGGTGTTCATTTTGACCTTACATATATGCCGCTGAAGCATCTGGGATACAAGGCAGTTGTTGTTAATCTCTCGGATGTTGTTGCAATGAACGGAACACCGAAGCAAATAATTGTAGGTATAGGTGCATCAAATCGTTTCTCGATTGAGGCCCTCGAAGAGATTTATGAGGGAATATATCTTGCTTGCGATAAATATAATGTTGATCTCGTGGGAGGTGATACAGTGTCGAGTACGAGTGGTCTGTTCATCTCTGTTACTGCAATAGGTGAGGCTAAAAAGGAAGATATTGTTTACAGAAATAGTGCTAAAAAGGGCGATCTTTTATTTGTTTCGGGTGATCTTGGTGCTGCGTATGCAGGATTGCTGTTGCTCGAAAGAGAGAAGGAAGTTTATAAAGCTGACCCCAATATGCAACCCGACCTTGACGGTTATGACTATATTCTGGGGCGCCAGTTGAAGCCGGAAGCAAGGATGGATGTTTTAAAACTTTTTAAAGATGTGGGAGTTAAACCTACGTCTATGATTGATGTTTCTGACGGACTGGCATCTGAAATGCTTCATCTGTGTCTCGATTCAGGCCTTGGCGGGGCTATTTATGAGGATAAAATTCCGGTTGATATTACAACTGCAGGTGTTGCTGAGGAATTTGAAATCGACCCAACAACCTGTGCAATGAATGGCGGTGAAGATTATGAGCTTCTATTTACTATTTCACAGGAGGATTTTGAAAAATTGAAAGATACTGATGGAATAACCGTTATCGGTCATATGACTGATAAAAATGAGGGTGTGAATCTGATTAGCAGATCAGGAACAGTAGTTCCCATTGAAGCACAAGGCTGGGATGCTTTTTTTAAGAAATAAGGTTGCGTATTTTTCCTATTAGCAGGTCGCTGTCAATAGGTTTTGATATATAGTCGTCGCAGCCTTCATTCAGGAATTTTTCCATATCGCCGTCCAGAGCATAAGCTGTCTGGGCAAGTACCGGAATATCTTTTTTAAGTTTTTTTATGACCTTTGTTGCCTCAATACCATTAACATGTGGCATCTGAATATCCATCAATATGATATCAATTTCATCAATATACTCCTTAAACATATTAATAGCCTCATTTCCATCTTTCGCCCATAATAATTTTGAGCCTGTCTCTTCAAGAAGTATTTCAAGAACATAGTAATTCGACGGTTCATCCTCGGCAATCAAAATAGTTACTTCTTTCCAGTTTACTTCCGGCCTGGTTTCGGCAGGTGAATGATCATCTGTACTATAGTGAATTGTTTTTCCGGGTAGTGTAAAATAGAAAACTGATCCTTTATCTGTTTCCGATTCAACCCAAATCCTTCCCCCAAGACTATCTACAAGGCTTTTTGTAATAGCAAGTCCAAGACCTGTACCTCCGTATTTTTTATTATATGAATCATCAACTTGTCTGAATCTCTCAAAAATTAACCTCTGCTTATCTTTTGGAATACCGATACCATTATCCTTAACATAAAATAATACCTCATCTTTGTTTGCAAGCTTGCTGTTTAAGTAGTATCCGAATTCAATTTTGCCCGCTTCCGTAAACTTAATAGAATTATTAATAAGGTTTGATACAATTTGAGTAAATCTGGTAGAATCAGTAATTAAGGCGAAGTCATCATTTTTATTATCAAGCTGTAAAGAAAGTTCAATGCTGTCACTTTTAGTTTCTTTCAGGAATTCCTTATTTGCATTATAAAGCTCGGTAAGCTGCTTGTTTATCAGGCAATCAGAAAAACTAATATTTATTTGATTAGACTCTATCTTAGCAATATCAATTATGTCGTTAATAATATTTAAAAGTTGTTTGCCACTATTGTTTATGATACTAATATAGCTATTCAGGTCTTCTGATCCCAGATCAGGAGAGAGAAGGTTGGAAAATCCCATTATTGCATTAAGAGGTGTTCTTATTTCGTGTGATAAGTTTGCAAGAAAGGCAGTTTTTAGCCTGTCGGATTCCTCTGCTTTCTCTTTAGCAATAAGCAGTTCGGTTGTTCTCTCATCAACTCTTTTTTCAAGTTCGTTGTGTGCTTTCTTGAGTTTTTCTTCGGCTTGTCTTCTCTCGGAAAGGTCAACATCAAGACAGAACAGAGTCGGGTTTTCCCCTTCTGTATAAACAGCAGTATGAATGGAATAGACCGGCAGGAGATTGCCGTTTTTGTGTTTTAGCATTAGCTCTTCCGGAGGTATCGTTTCTCCTGATTTTGTTATTGATTTGCTTTGTTTAAGCCTTTGTAAAAAAACTTCTTTCAGGTCGTCAGGAATTATTAGTTCCTGAAGCTTTTTGCCGATAGCCTCTTTTTCGCTAAACCCGTATAACCGTTCACTTGCCTTGTTCCAGAAAACAACCGTACCATTTGTGTTGTAACCTTGAATTGACACTCCGGGAACAAAGTTTGAAAGATTACGAAAGCGTTCTTCGCTCTCAATAAATAAATTAGTTTGATTCTCAGTTTCCTTTAGAATTTCTGAGAAATCTTCCCATAAAACATTAAACGCAATAAAAACATCTTTAAAAGAATGTTTTTCAGGTATTTCAAAGTGTGATTTTCTATCGAAAGTCTCACCAGCAGAGATACTCCCTATATCTGTTAGGATTTTTTCAATAGTTTTGTTCTGTGCAGATTTTAGTTTGTTTATTGTCTCTTGCTGCTCCTTGATCTTTTGCTTTAGCTCATTCTTTGATTTGGGAATTCTAACTATCTCAATACTGTTATCATCTTCAGTGTAAGTCAAATACACATCTTTATCTTCTGGACTGTGATTAGCAAGGATGAACTTAAAAGCACTTTCAATTGATCGTGATGTTTGCCATTTTTTGTATTGTGAAGGGAAAAACTTTTTATGTATCTTAATAAAGAATCCAATTATTTGTGATGGTACAGTAATAAATATGTTGGAGTATTCCCGGAAATCTTCTTCAATGATAGTATTGGTTTTTCTGGCTTTTATTGTTAAACCTCTCATTTTTTGGAAATCACCTATGCTAAAAAATTTATTATTCTCCTTGTTGAATGAAAAGGTTTTAATTATGTCGTAATTAATTTTATACACATTTTCAATGTCTTCAGCCTGTGCGAATCCAGTAAAAGTCATTAGTAAGATATTGCCTTCTATAACCGAGCAACTATATTTGAATTTTTTTGTTAAAGATGTGTACGTCCAGCTCTCTTCTTCAATTTTTTTTAATTTATTTTTTTCAATTTCAATAAACTTTTGATCTTTTTCCCAAAGGTTATTAAAAATTGAAAATGAGGCAGGTGCACTCTTTATTGAATCAGCATTTTTAGCAATCTTCTCTTGTATAAACTGTAAAGCCTCTGTCTGCGATGAACATAACCGAATGAATTTTTTAATTCTTGACCTTTGAACTATTTTTGCTGCCAATTTAAAAGAATTGTTAGCTCCAATTACAAAGGACCCACCAATATTTCCCCACGCTTCATATTTTTTTAATCCAAGTTTTCTGACTTCTGTGGTTATCCATTTTAATCCTCGGATATCTTCAATGAAATAGACCTTGCTGTTGATACCTGCATCTTTAACCGCATTTAATATCTTTTCAGTTATAGCAATATGTCCTTTGAAAGATTCAGAATTGTATGTACCCCGTATGGTCGTCTTAAAAATAGTCCCTTCAATATGTTCAAAAGCCACACTATATCGTCCGGATGGACTTGTGTATTGCAACTCTTCCGGGTTTAATTTCAGGCTGGCCAGAGTTATTGCTTTGTGTGAATTTTCTGTCATTTACTGCATTAATAATTAATAAATGTATCGGGGTTTTGACATTTTAAGTGCGCTAAGTTATAAAACTTATTTAATTTTGAAAATTATTTTGTTGATTTGGAGGATTATTATTGACTAACAGCAGGAAAGAGATATTAAAGCAAGCCATTAAAACATTGCCTGGAAAGCCTGGTATTTATCAGTTTTTCAATAGGGATGGAAAGGTTATTTATATTGGAAAGGCAAAAAGTCTAAAAAAAAGAGTCTCTTCATATTTTGGGAAAGAGCAGTATGGCAAGGTTAAGGTTTTGGTTGGTAAGATTACCGATATAAAACATATTGTTGTCGATACAGAGTTGGATGCTCTCTTGCTTGAGAATAATCTGATAAAGAAATATCAGCCCCGGTATAATGTGATGATGAAGGATGATAAGACTTTTCCATGGATATGTATTAAAAATGAACCTTTCCCACGTATTTTCTCTACACGGCATGTTTTGAAAGACGGTTCTGCATATTTCGGACCATATGCTTCAGTGAAGATGATGAATACCCTTCTTGATCTTATTCGCCGGCTCTATCAGTTGCGGACTTGTAGGCTAAATTTGAAAGAGGAGAATATCAGGAAAAAGAAGTTCAAGGTTTGCCTTGAATATCACATTGGAAACTGCAAAGGAGCTTGTACAGGATTGCAGACAGCTGAAGATTATGACATAGTTATTTCAGAAATAAAAGAAATTTTAAAGGGGAATATTCATTCTGTAATTCGTCAGTTAAAAGAACTAATGTCTGTGTATTCTGACAATCTTGAATTTGAAAAGGCGCAGGTTGTAAAAGAAAAAATCGAGCTACTTGAAAAGTACCAGAGCAAATCAATTGTGGTTAATCCGAAAATTGAGAACGCAGATGTGTTTTCAATAGTCTCAGATGAAAATTCAGGCTATGTAAATTATTTCAGAGTTGTTAATGGAGCTATCGTGCAATCACACACAGTTGAGCTAAAGAAAAAGCTAGATGAATCAGATAAGGAGCTTCTGACACTTTCTGTTATCGATCTTAGAGAGCGGTTTGAAAGTAATGCCCCGGAGATAATCATTCCTTTTGCGGTTGAGCTGAATTTGCCCGATACATCATTAACGATTCCCAAAATTGGCGATAAGAAGCATCTCCTGGAATTGTCGGAAAGGAATGCCAAGTATTACAAGCTGGAAAAAGAAAAGCAGTTGGAATTGGTTGATCCGGAACGACATACAAGCCGTATTATGGACAGAATGATGAAGGATTTGCGTATGAAAGTGGAGCCAAGGTCTATTGAGTGTTTCGATAATTCAAATATCCAGGGTGACTTTCCTGTGGCTGCAATGGTCTGTTTTAAGAATGGTAAACCCGAAAAGAAGGAGTACCGCCATTTTAATATAAAAACTGTTGAAGGACCTGACGATTATGCATCAATGGAGGAGGTAATTTTAAGAAGGTATAAACGACTTCTGGATGAAAAGAAACCATTGCCGCAATTAATTGTTGTAGATGGAGGCAAAGGACAGTTAAGTTCAGCATTAAAAAGTCTGGAGAAACTGGGATTGCGTGGTAAGATATCTATAATTGGAATTGCAAAGCGACTTGAAGAGATTTATTATCCCGGAGATTCTCTCCCATTATATCTTGATAAAAAATCGGAAACACTGAAAGTAATTCAGCACCTCAGAGATGAGGCTCACCGTTTTGGCATTACACATCATCGTAATAAGCGTAGTAAAGAAGCCGTTAAATCAGTATTAACCGAAATTGATGGGATTGGATATTCTTATACTCAAAAACTTCTTTGGAAATTTAAATCGGTTAAAAATATCAAAAAGGCATCGCTCGAAGAGTTGCAAGCATCAATTGGTAAGTCGAAAGGAAAAGTTGTTTTTGATTTCTTTGATGATTCTGTAGATGGAGATAGCCAGGTTGAATAATAATAATCCCGAAAGGCAGTTGTTCATTTTGTCCACCTCGCCCCTTAATCCCCTGGAGGGGAGACTCCATCGCACTTGCCTTAGTGAAACTACCAACCCTGCATCTTGTTGGTGTTGTCACCAACAAGAATATTCAGCACATCAAACAAGTTGGTGACAACACCAACTTGAAGCAAGAGCGCTGAGAGTTAAAAACTCGGAGTTATATGGTTCCTTCACTTAGCTGCTAACTCTACTTCCCTGATTTTTTAACGGTCAATCCAAAAGTAGTACCCACACCCGGAAGGCTTCTTGCATTTACGGTTTGATTGTGTGCTTCCATAATATGCTTTACGATGGCAAGGCCGAGTCCAGTTCCGCCTTGTTTGCGCGAGCGGGCTTTGTCGGTTCTGTAAAAGCGTTCAAAAACCCTTGGTAAATCTTTTTCTGCAATACCGGCACCATTGTCGGAAACCTCAATCAGAATATTTTCATCCATATCAAAAAAACTGATCTTGCAATTGCCTCCTTTCTCTTTTCCATATTTTATTGAGTTTTCAATCAGGTTTATTAATACCTGTCTAATCCTTTTAATGTCAGCATTTACAATTATTGGTTTGTCATATTTTTCTCTGAAAAAAATTCTTGTCTCCTTCTTCCTTGCTTTCATCTCCAGAAATTCAACAACTTCTTTTGTGAGATTAACGATGTCAAAATCCTGGAAGTCCAATTTTAATTCAAGTGATTCTAACTCCGATATTGTTTCCAGATCATCCACAATGGCAATCATTCTGTTTACACTTTTGTCGGCTCTTTTCAGAAATGTTTTGTTGATCTTTGGGTCTTCAAGTCCACCATCAAGGAGTGTTTGAATATAACCCTGGATATTGAAGATTGGGGTTTTTAATTCGTGCGAAACATTACCTATGAATTCCCGCCTGTATTTTTCAAGCTCCTTGAACTTTGTTATCTCCTCCTCATGTCCCTTTTCCCAGTTTTCCACCTCAATATTAACATCTTCAATGATGTCGGGTTTGTTAAGGTATTCCAGCTTTTCGCCTTTCATTAGCTTTTTTCGGTGTATTGTTTTGTATATCACACGAATTTTATCGTAAATAAAATGGTTATAAACATACCTGAGAAGCAGATATGTAAATACTGCCATAATGCTGTCAATTAATAAGAGGGGAAGCAATCTGCCTTCAAAAAAGAAATAGCTGAAAATGATGTAAACTATTGAGAAAAAGGCAATTATTATTGCAGTGCTGTAAAGTGCCAGACTCTTAGGATTTGATCTTATTTTCATTCGTTTATATTTTGTTAGGATTCGAATTTATAACCAACTCCTTTTATTGTTTTAATAACATCCAGTTTAAGTTTTTCTCTTATTTTTCTGATATGGACATCAATGGTTCTGTCGCCGACAATTACCGAGTCACCCCAGACTTTTGAAAATATTTCCTGCCGTGTAAAAACTTTATTGGGTTTGGATGTCAGCAGTTCCAGCAATTCAAATTCTTTCCTTGGTAGGCTTACCTCTTTACCTTCGATTACCACAATATACTTCTCCCTGTCGATATAGAAGTTTTTAAAATCTGATCTGCCTGACACTTCTTCTCCCTGCTTGTGTCTTCTGAGCAGAGCTTTCACTCTACTCATCAACACTTTGGGTTTTATTGGTTTTGTGATATAATCGTCAGCTCCGGCATCAAATCCGGCTATTTGCGAATAATCCTCACCACGGGCAGTTAAAAATACAATTATAGTGCTCTCGAATTTTGAGTCTTCTCTTAACGTGTTGCAGGCTTCAATACCGTCCATCCCGGGCATCATCACATCAAGAATAATAAGATGAGGTTCAAAATCTTTTGCAATATTAATTGCTTCTGCACCATTTTTTGCTGTCTCAACCTTATATCCTTCTTTTAGCAGATTATAACTGAGAAATTCGCGTACGTCTTTTTCGTCATCTACTAACAGTATTTTGAATTTATTTGCTGCCATACTTCGATTTTAGATTATTTTGTAAAATATTGATTAAAGGCAAAAGTAAAAAATATTGACTAAAGTTAATTAATTTAATTATTATCCTTTTCAGTTTTATTTACTATTTTTATCCACTTTTAAAGATAATGTTTATGAAAGATAAAATTTTTACTCTGATTGCTTTAATTGGTTTTACATTGGTTTCTTTTGGGCAGGATTTTCATGGAGGAGTTCTGTTTGGGGTTGCAGGTACTGAAATTTCGGGTGATAGACTGAGCGGGCCTAATAAGGCCGGACTCTATCTCGGTGGATTTGTTAACAGAGAGTTTGGTGAAAGATCATCGCTTCAGATGGAGCTTGACTTTATTCAGAAAGGAAGCAGGAAAAATCCGGATTCCCTTAGTTATGATTCATATTTGCTCAGACTTTCATATATCGAGATTCCGGTCAATTATCGTTATGAATTTGCAGAAAGAGCTTTATTGGAAGTTGGCCTTTCTCTTGGTGTTTTAATAAATAGCTATGAAGAAGTGAATACAATCGACGGGCAATATGGCCCTGATTTTAACCCTCTTGATCTGAGTTTTAGTTTTGGATTGTTTTATGCACTGACAAAAAAAATGAAAATAAATGTGAGGTACGCCAATTCTATTCTTGCTGTAAGACCGACTTCAAGCGGAGTGACATATAAGTGGAACCGCGGACAGTATAATGAAGTCCTGAGTTTTGTCCTGTTTTATCAGTTTAATTAAT
>JAOZLR010000055.1 GCA_029934735.1 Bacteroidales bacterium | reverse complement strand
AATATTGATCTATTGGGTTTAGGTACAGGTGTTTATTTTATCCAAATTTTAACAACCGATGAAGTATTTATTACCAAAATTATAAAAAAGAGATGATATTTTGAACTAATATATAATCCTGTGAAAATAATTGATAACCAAATAATTGAAAACGTAATAATGAAAGCCCGCACTTCACCCCGTAAAAGAATGAATCATAATTTTCATGATAATTATTCTGATCCGATACAACGTTTTCTTAATGCCTGGGAGCCGGGCTCCTATCTGCGGCCACACCGTCATCTTAATCCACCAAAAAGAGAAGTCTTTATCGTTTTACAAGGAAGTTTTGCGATTGCCACATTTGATGATGAAGGAAACATAACTGACAAGTTCATCCTGGATGTATCAAAAGGAAACCATGCTGTTGAACTGACTGCCGGCGAATGGCATACTGTTATTCCCCTTGAAACAGGTTCCGTGGCTTACGAACTTAAAGACGGGCCATACGATCCCATTGATGATAAAGACTTTGCAAGCTGGGCTCCAAAAGAGGGAGAAGAAGGATGTGATGAGTATAACCAAAGAATTTTGAAAGAATTCGATAACTATTCCTAATTTTGCAGCCATATTTACTGCCTGATGAATAATTACATCGGCAAAATCAAAAAATAATATGGCACAAAAACCATCAATACCAAAAGGAACACGCGACTTCTCCCCTGTTGAAATGGTGAGACGTAACTACATATTCGATACTATTAAATCTGTTTTCAACCTTTACGGTTATCTTCCCATTGAGACACCGGCAATGGAAAATCTTACAACACTTCTTGGTAAGTACGGCGATGAAGGTGACAGGCTTCTGTTTAAAATTCTAAATTCAGGTGACTTTCTGAAAAAAATCCCGGAAGACAAATTTCAAAATTCAAGAGCTAGTGAAATTGCAGGTTATATTTCGGAAAAAGGATTACGCTATGACCTTACAGTTCCATTTGCACGTTATGTTGTACAGCACCGCAACGACATAACATTTCCTTTCAAGCGATTTCAGATTCAGCCGGTTTGGCGTGCAGACAGACCACAGAAAGGACGCTACCGCGAATTTTTTCAGTGTGATGTGGATGTAATTGGTAGCCGCTCATTACTCAATGAGGTTGAACTGGTTCAGATTATCAATGATATTTTCGTAATGCTGAATATAGGCACTACCATCAGTCTGAACAACAGAAAAATACTTTATGGAATTGCCGAATATATCGGAGAAACTGAAAAGTTTAAGGCAATAACCATTGCCATTGATAAGCTTGACAAAATAGGAATTGAAAAGGTTAAGGAAGAACTTCGCTTGTCTGGTATTTCAGATAAAGGGATAGAGCAAATTGGCGATATCCTGACTTTTGAAGGTACAACAGAACAAAAACTTGTTCTCCTTGAAAAATTACTTGAATCAACTGAGACAGGTAAAAAAGGGATAGAGGAGATGACAACGGTTTTCGATTATCTAAAAAACATTAGTCTGGTATCGAAGGTTGAGCTTGACCTTACCCTTGCCCGCGGGTTGAACTACTACACTGGAGCTATTATTGAAGTAAAAGCAAATGATGTACAAATGGGCAGCATTTGCGGTGGCGGCAGGTATGACGACCTGACAGGAATATTTGGCCTGCCGGATGTTTCAGGTGTTGGTGTCTCTTTTGGTGCCGACAGGATTTACGATGTAATGCTCGAAAAGAATCTATTCCCAAAAGATACTTCGGCTACAACCCATGTTCTGTTCATCAATTTCGGAAAAGAGGAGGAGAAATACTGCTTGCCTTATGTAGCGAAATTAAGAGAGAATGGTATTAATACAGAGATGTTCCCGGATGCAGCAAAGTTGAAAAAGCAAATGAACTATGCCAACAACAAGAATATTCCCTTCGTTGTGCTTGCCGGTGAACAGGAGGTGAATTCCAATACTTTCACATTGAAGAATATGAAAACAGGGGAGCAGAAGAGTGTGGATTTTGAAGAATTATTATTGATGGTTCAACAATAATTTACTATATTTGCATAATATTGATTTTTTTTAATGTCTTTTTATTATGGATACGGTTATAATACAACTTACAACAAAAAAAACTTTGCAGCTTCTCAAAGAACTTGAAGATCTTGACCTATTACGTATTTTGGATGATAATTATATGAATAATATTAAACTTTCCGATAAGTATGCCGGAAAGTTACCTAAAAATATTGCCCAAGAGTTACAGGATAGCATCACTCAAAGTCGTAACCAATGGAACAGAGATATCTAATTGATTCAAATGCTGTAATTGATTATCTGTCAGGTGAATTACCAAATGATGGAATGATGTTTATGAATACTGTTATAAATAACATCCCTTTGATATCAATAATTTCAAAGATTGAGGTTCTTGGTTACAATACTTCTCAGGAAGCCCATCAGTTATTGTTAGATTTTATAGGTGACTCAATTGTAATCAGATTATCTGAAAATATCGTTAACAAGACAATTTCTCTAAGAAAGGAATATAAGATTAAAATACCGGATGCAATTATTGCTGCAACAGCAATTGAAAACAAAATGGTATTAATGACCAGAAATATAAAAGACTTTATAAAAATAGAGAATTTGGTAATTATTGACCCACATAAACTTGCAATGGCTTAACTTCATAATTAGCTTCAGTACCTTAAAAATATCCTATGCAAATATAATATCGTAATACCTCTCAATTGCCTGGTGCAATTCACTTGTGGAAATATATTTACTGAAGCGTTTAAACTCTTTTCCATCAAAAAATATCATTAATGTCGGATTTGCAAATACCCCATAACTTGCCGGAATCTCAGGATGATTCTTTGAATTTACATAGATCATACTCATTTCAGGAAACGATTCATCTAACAGAGACTCCACCTTTGGCCTGAGGCTTAAGCACGGAGGACAGTCATCATTATAAAAATAGAGCATAACAGCATCTTCGCTCTTAATAATCTTCTGCAATTGTTCAATATCTCTTATTTCCTGACGCATTTTCCTTCAATTTATTGGGCGGCAAAAGTATAAAAATTAATTGATTGCATAATAAAAAAATATATCTTTACCCCCTCTAATAAAAAGCATAATTACAATGAAAAGTTGGATTTTAAAATTTATAATAAAGATTAACCGCACAGCACTTTTCAGCTAAAGTCTTTTTTCTGATTTCTGAAAGGCAAAACCAATATAAGGACAATAATTGTATTAATTAAAAAATAAAGAAAATGACATATATAGTAAAAGGATCGGGTCTGACAATTGAAGATATTGTCAAAGTTGCCCGCCACAACGAAAAAGTTGAGCTTCATCCAGATGCTCTTGAAAGAATAAAAAAGTGCCGTACTATGCTTGAGGAAAAAATAGAAAAGCATGAAATAATGTACGGAGTTAACACAGGTATCGGTGAATTTTCGGAAGTAGTTCTCAATGATGACCAGGTTAAGGATTTCCAGAAATACCTGATTTATAATCATGCTGCCGGTATTGGTGAACCAATGCCACTTGATTATGTAAGAGGTGCTATGCTGGGCAGGATTAATGTTCATGCACACGGAAATTCGGGAATCCGCCCGGAAATAACTCTCACACTCGTCGAAATGCTTAATAAAGGAGTAACACCTTCTGTTTGCAGGAAAGGCTCTGTCGGAGCTTCTGGCGATCTGGCTCCTATGTCACAAATTGCATTGTTAATGATGGGAGAAGGGAAGGCCTTTTATAAAGGTGAACTTTTATCGGGAAAAGATGCAATGAAAAAGGCAGGAATTAAAACTCCCGGACTTATGGCAAGAGACGGACTTGGAATTATCAACGGCTCAAATGTCCTGACAGCTATGAGTGCACTGTTTCTATATGATGCCTTCCACTGGCTTAATCAGGCTGAAATTGCAGCAGCTATGTCGCTCGAAGCCTTGAAAGCCAATATGGGGCCATACACGAAAAAATTACACGAGGTAAGAGGATTTAAAGGAGCTGTCAAAAGTGCTGAAAACATTAACAGGCTTGTAAGTGGTGGCGATTTAAAAGAAGGCAGAGTTCCACACAAAGTACAGGATGCATATTCTATGCGTTCAACACCCCAGGTTATCGGGGCTGCACGCGACGCCCTTGACTATGCACGCTCACAGGTTGAAATTGAACTAAATGGTGTTGGCGATAACCCAATATTTTTCCCTGATGAAAACATGCAACTCTCAGGAGCAAACTTCCAGGGAACACCGGTTTCGCTACCTATGGATATGGCCGGAATAGCTATCACTATGGTATCAGTTATGTCAGAACGCCGAATGAACAGATTGAACAATCCTGCTCTTAGCGTTGGACTTCCGCCCTTCCTGACAAAAGGAGCAGGTATGTTCTCAGGGCTTATGCTGAGCCAATATACAGCAGATATGCAGATTGTTGAGCAACGTATTCTTTCGGCTCCGGCTTCAGTTCAATCAATACCTGCGGCTGCTGATCAGGAAGATTTCGTTTCAATGGGAATGAATACTGCTATAAAGAATTTCCAGATCCTTGATAATGCTTACGGAATTCTGGGAATTGAATTTATGGCTGCTGCCCAGGCTCTTGACTTCAGGGAGTATAACTTCGGCAAAGGGGTTACCAAAGCAAAAGAGGTTGTCCGCAAGTATGTTGATTTTCTTGATATTGACCGCCCTCTGTATAACGACCATAATGCAATGAAAGAGCTGGTTAAATCCTGCGAAATACTTGAAGAGGTTGAAAAGGAAATTGGAGAACTGGAATAGGAATTTTGGAAAAGCTGCTCATCTGAGTAGCTTTTTTCATTTCCTTTGTATTTAGTTTCTCATATAAATTAATAAAGTCGCACTTTGGAAATTGATGAAAATAAAAAACCGGAAAGGCCTGTGCTGATAACAGTTCTGTTAATACTGACATTCATTGGAAGTGGTATGAGTGCATTCTCTTTTCTTTTTGTATCAATGTCGCACGATGAAGTTATGAAAATTGTTAAGGAGGTTTACGACTTTCCAGGTGTAGAAGTAATCTTGTCGGCAAAAAAAAGCTACTTTACAATTGGTTTTGTACTTTATACAATATCCATTATGGGCGCAATTCTGATGTGGAAAAGGCGAAAAACAGGGTTTCATTTATATACTGCATCCCAGATTTTTCTTATTATTTTACCCTTAACTACAATTCCAAACTATCAGTTTTCAATCCTGCCGCTATTGGTTACAGCCGCTTTCATATTCGCATACAGCACAAATCTCAAGAAAATGACCTGATTTTTTATCTCTTTTGTAATTTATAACTATTATGAATAAGGCTATTTCAACAAATCCGGAACCCCTTTCAAAAAGACCCATTTTCCTATCTGTATTAAATATCGTGATTTTAACATATTCAGGTGCTTTAACATTAATAACCCTTATATTATCTATTAATTATAAGTGGGTTACAGAAGTCCTTAATGATTATTTACCTAACCGGAATTATGATGAAATCAAAGTATTAATAATGTCTGTTACCGCTCTTCTTATTTTTGGTTTTACCTTCTGGAGCGGTTTGCTAATTTGGAAATTAAAGTACAAAGGATTTATAATCTATTTTGGTCTAACAATTATTACTATTTTTGTTTTACTTTTTTCAGGGTATGGCTATATGACTGAATATATAGTATTAATTGGCATTGTGCTTTTAATGTTTTTTTACTCGGTTAAGATTAGAAAGATGATTAATCCCGGTAAAATAAAGCAGGCTAAAGTTGAAAATAGTGAGTGATTTTAAATATAGATATCAATATAAATAGTGCTGTAGTTTTTTGATACATCTGTAATTATAAAAGTAAATATTAAGTTATTAATACTCTATTGTTGATTAATATATTTTTTTTACTTGTATATGTTACGTCTATTACCTATTTTCGGCACAGATTTTATAACATCTATTGTGTTTTATGACGTTCTTTAAAATAATTTGCATATAAATTTTTTAACAATTTGTTATTTCATTATATTATTAAATAAATTATTTGCTAACTAAAATTATTTTGTTATGAGAAAGTTTACCCTTTTTCTTGCATTTTTATTTCTGGTAGGAATGCAAGCGTTGCAAGCTCAAACAAAAGTTGTTTCAGGAACAGTTACCGGTGCCGACGATGGCTTGGGAATTCCGGGAGCAACTGTACAGGTTCAAGGTACTACAATCGGTACGACTACTGACCTGGATGGGCATTACGAATTATCTTTTGACGCAAAGTACAATGTACTTGTGTTCAAGTTTGTGGGTATGGAAACTGTATCGGTTGAGGTTGGAGACAAAACCACAATCGATGTTAGTATGCAATCCGACATGCTGGACCTGGAAGGAGTTATTGTAACTGCTCTTGGTATTTCCAGGGAGAAAAAAGCCCTGGGTTATTCAGTTCAGGATGTTAAAGGAGACGAAATTACTGAAGCACGGGAATCAAACGTTGTAAATGCACTCCAGGGGAAAGTAGCCGGAGTTCAGATTACTAATGCAACAGGTGCCGTAGGTTCTTCCTCACGTATTGTTATTCGTGGTAACAGCTCCTTTGGAAACAACCAACCCCTGTTTGTAGTTGATGGTATTCCTATAATCAATACCGAATCAAATGTTTCCCAATGGGAAGGTGCTGACTTTGGTAACTCTGCAATGGACATTGACCCTGACAACATTGAGTCTGTTAGTGTACTGAAAGGTGCTAGTGCTTCTGCTCTTTATGGTAGTCGTGGTGCCAATGGCGTGATTCTTATCACTACGAAAAAAGGTACAAAATCAGTCGGTGAAGGTAAGAGAACTATCGGTGTTGAATTCTCAAACTCTTGTACCTGGGATAATGTTTACATCATTCCTAAATATCAAAATGAATACGGACAGGGTTACCTGGGAAGTGAATACTATTACAACCAAAGTTCCGGATATAACAGTTATCAGGAGTATGCTGAAAATGAAGGCTTCTCATTTTATGACGGTACAGGTAACGGAGTTTGGGATGGTATGGACGAAAGTTGGGGGCCAAGACTGGATGCCGGTCTTAATCTCCGTCAGTTCGACAGCCCTTATTCAATGGGTGCTGACGGAATACCGGTTTACGAGCAAACACCCTGGGTTTCACAACCTGATAATGTACAGGACTTCTTCACAACAGGAAGAACATGTTCAAACAGTCTTGCTATAACAGGCGGTTCTGAAAAAGCTTTTATGAGACTCTCTATTAATAATTTGAATCAGAAAGGGGCTGTTCCAAATACAGACCTTAACAGAACCAATGTTTCTTTTAACGGAACAATGAATCTAACTGAAAAGTTTACTGCTAATGCATCTCTTAGTTATGTAAGAAATAAGAGTGACAACCTGCCGGGTGGTGGTTACGATGCAAATAACGTTATGCAGTCTATCGGTGGTTGGTTTGGACGTCAGGTCAATATGAACAACCTTAGGGAAAATTATGATGAGTTAAACCCTTGGGGAAATCCTTACAACTGGAACACAAATTATCATAACAACCCATACTGGACAGTTTATAAAAACACAACATCAAGAACACGTGACAGAGGATTTGGAAACATAAATCTAACATATAGATTTACTGATTATTTAAGTGTTATGGCTCGTGTAGGTACTGACTTCTATAACGAATACAGAAAACACGTTGTTGCTGATATGTCTAATGAATCAAGTTATGGTGGTAAATTCTGGCAAAGACAACTTTATGCCAACGAAACCAATGCAGACCTGATGTTAATATTTGGAAAAGACCTGTCAAATGACTTTTCTCTTAATGTCACAGTTGGTGCAAACTACAGGAATAACAAAAATCAGAATATGTATTTGGAAGCATCTGAACTAACTGTTCCTGATTTTTATACAATTGCAAACGTAAGAGGTAATGCAACTACTTCAATGTATAGAAGTGAGAAAGAGACAAACAGTATATATGGTACTGCATCTTTGGGTTTCAAACGGGCACTGTTTCTTGATGTAACAGCACGTAACGACTGGAGCTCCACTCTTCCAAGTGACAATTGGTCATACTTCTACCCATCAGTTGGTTTATCCTGGGTATTCACCGAGAGCTTTGATATAAGCGAAAACATTTTATCATTTGGTAAGATCAGAGGTAGCTGGGCAAAAGTTGGTAATGATACAGACCCATACAGAACCAAACTTACTTACACTCCAATTCTGGATGCATTCAACGGTGTAGCTCAATATCACTATGCACGCGTAATGCCGCCTTTAAGTCTCCAACCGGAACAAACAACAAGTTATGAATTTGGTACAGAACTTAAATTCTTCAAAAACAGGTTAGGTATTGACTTTACATACTATAATGCTGTAACAAGAGACCAGATTCTTGGAGTTGACATTTCAAACTCTTCAGGATTTGAGCAAATGCTTATTAATGCAGGTGAAATTCAGAATCATGGTATGGAACTTATGATCTATGGTAAAATAATAAAATCAAAGGATGGACTTAACTGGGATGCTACTGTTAACATGGCAAAGAATACAAATAAAGTTAATGAATTATATGGCGACCTAGAGGC
The DNA here is from genome assembly GCA_029934735.1 of Bacteroidales bacterium. Taxonomy (GTDB): domain Bacteria; phylum Bacteroidota; class Bacteroidia; order Bacteroidales; family JAADJA01; genus JAADJA01. The sequence continues at coordinate 3,128 of JAOZLR010000055.1, read as the reverse complement.
ATACCAAATTTCAAGCTCATGGGGAGGCCTTACAATTGAAGCCCGCCCAGGTGAACCTTATGGTCAAATAAAAGGTGGTGCTTATGCAAGATCATCAGATGGACGTATGTTAATAAATCCTGCAACAGGGCTTCCTGTTCACACACCTGAGCCTGAAGTTCTTGGAAACATCAACCCTGATTTCAACTGGGGTTTCAGAAACACTTTAAGGTATAAAGAGTTTACTTTAAGCTTTCTGTTTGACGGAAGAGTTGGTGGTGATATTTTCAGCGTAACCGATTGGTTCGGTGCTTATGCAGGTGTTGCTAATTTTACTACTGATGATGGTATCCGCGAAAACGGTTTTGTACCTGAAGGCGTTTATGGTTATATTAATGGTGATGGAAACGTTCAATATACCGATGCAGGCGGAGTTGATGCCACTTCAATGGTTACAAACGAAACTACTGTTAGTGCCCAGGATTGGTACGAAGGATACTGGGGATTCCAGGAGCCTTCAATCATTGACGGTACTTACATTAAATTCAGAGAGCTGGTATTAACATGGCAAATGCCACAAAAATGGTTTACTGAGGTTAAATGGATTCAGTCAGCAAACCTATCCTTTATTGGAAGAAACCTGGCTCTTATATATGTTGATAAGAGTAACAGAATGAAAATTGATCCTGAAACCGGATTCGGTACAGGCAACAGCGGAGTTGGCCTGGAACAATTCCAGTTACCTTCAACACGTAGTTTTGGTTACAAACTGAGTATTGTTTTTTAATAAGGTTAATTTATAATTTAAAAATTTATGAAAATGAAAAAAATATTAAATCTCAAAGTATTGTTGGTATTTGGGTTAATCTTCACTTTCACATCATGTACGAAAGACTGGGAAGAGATGAACACCAATCCGAACGAACCAACCGAAGCACCTGCGACCAATATTCTCGCCTATTCGCTGAGATATTGCGGCGATAACTTCTTTGATGACTGGATGGGGATGAATAATTTCCTGAGCTATGGTGGTCAGGTAAGTAAAATCCAGTATATTGACGAAGCAAGATATGAATTCAGAGAAAGTACAGTTAACAATGCCTGGGCAAATATGTATCTGACTATGAATGACCTTAAAAAAGCAATGGAGCTTGCTGAGGCGGAAAGTAATCCTAATCTAAAAGCTGCTGCAATGACTTTTCAGGTTTTTATGATGCAGATGACAACAGATATGTGGAAGGCTGTTCCTTATTCGGAAGCGTTAATGGGAGAAAACGAAATTACCAATCCTAAGTATGACGATCAGCAATCCATTTATATGGGTATGATCAGCCAGCTTGAGCAAGCTGCCGATCTTTTTGACCCGGTTAGTCTGACTTCCAATTTGGGTGAAGGAGATATTCTTTTTAATGGTGATGTTGTAAAATGGCAAAAATTCTGCAACTCTTTACGTTTAAGAATTGCTATCAGGATTTCTGATGTGGATGCTTCCACTGCTGGGAATATATTCAGTAAAGTTTTTGGCAATCCGGAAAAATATCCTGTAATGTCAAGTAACGATGATAATGCATTTCTGTGGTGGCCCGGAGCTGCTCCTTATAAAGAGCCCTGGATGGAAAACAGCGAGACACGTGATGACCACGGTATGTGTGATGTACTCATCGACACTCTTAAAGGTCTTGCCGACCCGAGACTTCCCGTTTATGCTCATCCGAATGAGGATGGAGAGTATGTCGGAGTAGAAGCAGGAGCTAGTGTTAATCCTGAATTGTCAACAATCTCAAGAATTGGAACCCGTTTCCGTAATGATGCTGCCGGATTCAGCCCTTTTATGAGATATTGTGAAATTGAATTCTACAAAGCTGAAGCAGCTGTGAAAGGATTTAACAATGGAGGAGTAGATGTTGAGACTGCTTACAAAGCCGGTATTACAGCTTCTATGGAGGAAAATGGAATTGAGCAGGCTGATATTGATACATATCTTGCCAGTGCAACAGTTGCATGGAGTGATGATGTCAAGCAAATTCATTTCCAGAAATGGATTTCTATTTTCAAACAAGGTGAAGAGGTTTGGGCAGAATGCAGAAGAACAGATGTTCCTCTTATGTATGAAGCTGTTGGATCTCCATACCAAAGTCACGACAGACCTCCGTTCCGTTATCCTTACCCAACAAGTGAGTATAATCTGAATGGTGCCAACATTAGTGCTGTTACATCAGGTATAGTTGACTATTACTGGGGACAGCAAATGTGGTGGGATCTTAGAGACGTTAATTAAAATATTTTCCTACATTAAAAAAGGCCGGTCAGATGACCGGCCTTTTTTTTATTTTGCAACAAATAAATGGGATTTTATTATTAATCCCCAACTTTTACCCTAAGCCATTTTATGTTACAAAATTCTATGTCGGCTTAGTATAATTACAAATTGTTTAGCTCTGCCAAATTCTTATCAACCTCACTTTTATATTTCTCAAGATTTATTGAATCAACAGGTTTTGCAGGAGGCGATTTAACTTTTAAAGGATCAATAGCTTTTCCATTACGGTAAAATCTGAAATCAAGATGAGGCCCTGTAGAACGTCCGGTACTACCAACATACCCAATAACATCACCCTGTTTCACATAAGCACCATTCTTTATCCCTTTGCCGAATTTTGCAAGGTGTAGATAGGCAGTCGTATAAGTGCCATTATGTTTTATTTTCACCATATTACCATTTGCTCCTTTACGTCGTGCAAAAATAACCTGCCCGTCCCCAACAGCATGAACAGGTGTGCCATATGCAGCAGCATAGTCAACACCAAGATGAGGTTTCCTGACTTTTAAAATTGGGTGTAATCGACTATATGAAAAGTGTGAAGAAATTCTTTTGAACCGCAATGGTGCTTTTAGAAATGTTTTACGCAAGCTGTTGGCCTCTTCATCAAAATAATCGCCTGTACTATCCTGAACAAAATAAAAAGCATAATAATCGTGGCCGGAATGATGAAACAGGGCAGACTCAATCTTACCTATCCCGATTGGCTCACTATCCACAAATAACTCTTCATATATTACCTTAAAATAATCACCCTTCTGTATTCCAAAAAAATCAATTGTCCAGGCATAAATATCCGACAACTCATTGGCAAGATTCGGGTCGGTAT
>JAOZLR010000321.1 GCA_029934735.1 Bacteroidales bacterium | reverse complement strand
TACTCAACTCAAAGCTATGTTCGAGTTTACCAATTTCGGGATACTCCAAGTCGGTGACCATACTTGTCTCAACATTTACAACGCTCTCGGCAAAATGCGCCTCAACAAGAGGTGTTTTTCTGATCTCATCATAAAAATCTTTCCATTCCTCCTTTAATAAAAGTTCTGCATCCAAAAAGGCATTGAAAATATGATGTGGCATTCCGGCGTGTTGAAATTTTGGTTTGCCAAATAATGAATCGAAGACCATTCTTCCGAGAATAATTTCTGCGTTTGAGGCAGAAATAAGCTCAAGGTCATACTTTTTTCTGAATTGTTTAATTTCCATAGCTTTGATATTAAAATAAACCACAAAGATAGGGAATTATTATACGGAAATCAATTATAAAACTAAAACGGGTGTACAACAAATTGCACTTTTTTACCCCTAAGTCCCCTAAAGGGGATTTTCAAATTTTTCTCTTTTTCTGCTCCCTTTAGGGATAGGGGCTAAACAGGAAAAGAGAAAAATTTGAATTTTATGTAATTTGTCGTACACCTGTTAAAACTTAAAACTAACTCCTCCCATAACATTAAACTCTGCCTGCGGGAAGTATCCATTCATCTCTCCTTCGGCTCCATCATACACATACCTGTAAACCCAGGCGTTGGATTCGTATCTCTCATTAAAAACATTATTTAAGCTTAATAAGAAGTCAATCTGCTTTATAAACCGTGTTTTTAGAGAGTAGCTAAATCTCAGGTTATTGACAAAATAGGGATCCAAACTGCGCTCCATACTTGATGTATTATCAATATATTGTCTGCCGACATATTGTGAAATCAAATTTACAGTAAAACTATTAAAGGCTACCCACTCAATATTGCTACCCGAGATAATGTCGGGCGAAAAGGAAATATCTGTCTCTCCAAGATCGTTCATATACTGAAACGGTTGATTTGCAGGATCATCCCAATAGCTCCAGTTATCAACATACTCCGTAAAGTCTTTGATCTTATTTCTGCTCAAAGTTGCATTAATATCCCATTTAAGATTTTTTAAAATCCTGAATCCTGCTGCAACTTCAATACCTGCCCTATAACTCCGCGGTACATTAACCTTAATTGCTGTCCCCACATTGTTTATTTGTCCGGTTAAGACAAGCTGGTCTTTGTAATCCATCAAATAGAGGTTGGTCTCAAGCGCAACAAATTTGCTTTTAAACTTATATCCCAACTCATAATCGGTCAGCCTTTCGGGTTTTACGATTTGTCCCGGGTCTGCATCTCTGTAATCAGACCGGCTCGGCTCCCTGTTTGCGATAGCAGCCGAAACATAAATGCTGTTTTGCGTGTTAAGTGTGAAATAGAGCCCTGCCTTTGGATTAAAAAAGCTGAATGAATGCGATTGTGTGAGGTCGTGAAGATCGTCGTCAAGGCCTTTCATATCATAAAATATGCCCCTGTATTGCAAATCGGCATAAATGGAAATAATATCATTTATATAATAGTTTGCTTTCCCAAAAATATTAAAGTCTGTCTTATCTCCCCTGTTTTCATACCAGGGATTATCAATAAAACTGTTACTTGCATATTGCGACCATACAACATAACCATAGTGATCACCTGAATAGGTGTTCCATCCTCCACCAAGAGTAGCTTCCAGTTTACTCCCTTCGTAATTCAAAGCTGCATTAATCCCGTAAAAATCATTGTCAAGCCATTTTTGCTGGATAAGGTTTGTTCTCGTAATGGTATCACCACCTATTGTCACATTATCAAAACCATAACTCGAAAATTTCTTTTGATTTTTATAACTCTCGTAATAGCCCTTTCCTTTTGTGTAAAAGGCCGATGATGTCAGATTAAAGTTGTTTCCAAGATTTTGAACCAGGTGAAGTTGATAATGTGTTTGAGTGTAATTATCCGTTTGATTATCATAATAACCCGAGATATTCCCATTTTTGTCGTACATAATACCTGAAGGATTGTAACGTCTGTTGGTTTTCAGGCTGTCTTTCGGTGTGCCATACCATGCCTGGTATGTCTTTTCTTTTCCAGATGAAACAATTGCTTTTACAATGGTTTTAGACCCAAAATATCCACCTGAAACATAGAATGATTTCAGATTTGACCAGCCTCTTTCAACATAACCGTCAGAAGAGATAGCTGAGAGTCTGCCGTCGAAAGCCCATTTACCATCAAGCAATCCCGAACCAAAAGACAGTGTATTTTTAAATGTACTGTATGAACCGGCATCGCTGCTGAATTCAGCGTAAGGGTCTGGGTTTAGTCTTGTTGTCTGTATATTTAAGCTTGCCCCGAAAGCAGCAGAACCATTTGTTGATGTGCCCACACCCCGCTGAATCTGAATGCTGCTGACAGATGAAGCCAGATCGGGCAGGTCAACGAAATATACACTATGCGATTCGGGATCATTCAAAGGTACTCCGTTCATCGTAACATTGATACCAGTAATATCCGTACCCCTGATTCTCATCCCAGTGTAGCCAATGCCCGTACCGGCGTCTGATGTCGCTACCACCGAAGGTGTAAGTGCAATAAGGTAGGGAAGGTCTTGTCCTGTGTTGTTCTTTTCTATCTCACTTTTCGACAATTCTGAATAGGTTGTAGGCGATTTACCTGAAACACGCGTTGATACCACAATAAACTCATCGCTCATTATCACATCACGTTGAAGTGAAAAATCCAAATCTATATCAGCTGAAAGTGTAAATTCCTTTGTCGTACTTTTATATCCCACATAGGAAATGACAATGACATGATGGCCTTCATCAATTTTATTAAATGTAAACCGCCCGTCAAATCCCGTAATGGTTGACAAATAAGAGCTGTCAATCGTAACCGATGCTCCGGGCAATGTCTTTCCGGTTTCTTTATCGGAAACCAAACCCGAAACAGTGAACTGTCCTTTTGCTACCTGAGAAAGCAAGCTTAAAATGAAAATCGCAAAGATTACAAAATGTTTTAAATAACACATGGCAATAAATATTTAAATGATCAGAAACAATTAAAACCATTCAATAGAGGAACTGCCAAAATATTGATCGTATTCTTTTCCCTACGCCGGTATTAACCGGATCAGGTTCCTGCTTCAGATGAAGCAAAGAGTTTGATCTCAGCCCGTCTGCAAATAAATTTTGCATAGGGCACCCCTATGGATGATGGGACAAAATTAAATAAAATACTTGAGCTTTTACATTTTATTCCCGCATAGGCGCATTGGCGGGATTTCGCCTGGATCAAAATAAAAGCAGCCGACAGAAAATATCCCCCGGCTGCCTTTCAAATTTCTCATTGTATTTAGTTTGAATCTGACTTCTCCGATTTCATCAACAAAATTTCATTAGCAATCACTTCGGTGATATAATGTTTCTTGCCATCTTTATCATCCCAGGAGCGGGATGTCAGTTTACCTTCAATGGCAACTTCGTTTCCTTTTTTTAGCAGCTTCTCAACTATGCCGGCTGCACCATTCCATGCAACGATGTTATGCCATTGTGTTTCTGTGACCTTTTCGCCACCCTCCTTTTTGTATGTTTCAGATGTTGCCATTGAGAATCTTGCAACTTTTTTACCATTGTCAAAAGTTTTAATTTCAGGGTCTTTTCCCAGGTTTCCGATTAGCTGTACTTTGTTTCTTAAAGAGTTCATAATAGTTTGTTTTTAAAAGTTAATATATAAAT
>JAOZLR010000320.1 GCA_029934735.1 Bacteroidales bacterium | reverse complement strand
CGCTGTCATAATAAGATTGAACTAAACTGATTTTGGACAGACTAAAAACAGGCAGAAAAAAAAGCGGGAGCAGAATAAACAAATACAACTTCCCTTTCCGTTGTACAATAAGGTCAACTGTAAAGCCAGCCAATCCGAAAAAGAGCGGCAGATAATACATTGCCGTCCTATCCTCCTGATACAATACACCAAATAATAAGTGCATTGCATAAGCTGCCACAATGTTCCCAATAATCAATATCAGGAACAAAAATCCCGGAGATGGTTTTTTAAAATCCTCCCTTTTCTTAAGGAATGAAACCAGATAAACAATTACCGAAAGAATTATTATTGCAACAAAATACAAAGCAAAGAAAAAAGTCTGATTATTAAAAACAAGAGCAGCCAGGCTTAATACTGTATTGTCCCAAAAGCCATCAGCAGAGCCACAATAAAACCTACCTTTTTCGAGTAGTGTAAAGGAATAATCAGTAAAAAACCAAATACCCAATCCTCCAAATAAAAAAATAAAAAGCAATAAAAATATCTGACTAATACGCAACCTCCTAAGATTCAGGATAGAATAAAAAACCAGCAATCCAAAGATTATCAAATAGGTAATTATAAGGTTCAGGTTGGCGCTAACAGCAAGAAAAGCAAAAACAAGGGTTTTAAAAACAGTAGGCACCTTGAATGCTTGTACCGTATTAATCAGGTACCAGGCAGATACTGTCAACAGAACCAATGACATTCCATAACCCCGCGAATATCCCAAATAACTAATGATATAATGAGTACCAATCATTGACAAATAAAAAGCCCAACGGACAACGGAGTGCCGGATTAGCGAGCCTGTTTTATAAACATAGTAAAAATAGACCGGAACAAATAGCAAAGCGGGTAATCGCAAAGCAAAGATTGATGGGCCAAACAACAAATAGCTCACACGTGTGAGTGCCGAATTCAAGATATGGTTGTTGGCATCCCATGCAATATCAGGCGGAAGGAATCGGCCTGTTTGTACGTACATAAAAAAAGTAGCCACCTCATCATTCAAAACAGGAAAATACACAGCCCTGAGTAATATGTAAATCCCCACGACTACCGACAGCAGTATATAAATCTTTTTTCCAAAATTCTGTTCTATTGCCATTTAACTTGATGTAATTTGTTGCAGGTTAGCCTTTTTCAACAGACTTCGCATTAAATTCATAATAGTACTTATTTACCAAGGCTCCCGTTTATTAAAATGTTTCAGTTCCTGAAAAGTAAAATCCTTTTGATTTATAACCAAATCCAAAAATACAAAAAACGCTTGATTTATTACGAAATTCGCAAAAAATATCTTTCGAACAATCTGATTGCCTGCTTATCAAGCAAGGGAATAACTTTTTTCGATAATCCTCAATTTATTCCAACCATTTGTAATGAAAGCTTTTCCCTGATGGATTATCTGACCACTGAATACCGTGGGCCCCAAAGTAATCGCGCTGAGCCTGGATTAAATTGGCTGTTGACCTGCCCTCCATGTAACAATACATATAGTTTAGCGAAGCTGATAAGGCCGGAGTCGCTATCCCTGAAATTGCAGTATTTGAAACAAGTTCAGCCAAATGTGGTAAGCCTGCTTTTATTCGTGGGACAATAGCGAAAGAAGACAAAACAGCCTTTCTTTCATTTAATATCTCAAGTAAAACACTCATTAATTCCGATTGAATTATACAACCCTTAGTCCAGGTGTGGGCCAATGAAGAAAGGTCAATTCCCCAATGGTACTTTTTGCTAGCCGCCTCGATCAGATGAAACCCCTGATGATGATTAATGATTCGTGCAGTCTGGTAAGCTTTAGCCAATGAATCAGTGCTCTGCCTAAACTGCTTTTTTTCTGGTTTATAAAGCTGGTTTGCTTCAAGTCGTTCATTTTTAAAAGCAGATTGATAGCGTGCAAATAATGCAGCAGCAATGGTTTGCACAGGGATATGCAAATCGCAAGCTGCCTGTACAGTCCAGCTTCCGGTTCCCTTTGCTAATGCCTGATCAGCTATCTTATCAATAACCCAATGGGCATCCTCTTTCTTTCGCAAAATATCAATGGTTATTTCTAATAAAAAACTATAGTGATTATTATGCAACCATTTCTCAAAAGTGTTGGCAATTTGCTCAGGTTTCAACTCTAAACCATCTTTTAATATTGCATATATATCGGCTATGATTTGCATCTCGCCATACTCGATGCCATTATGTACCATTTTTGCAAAATGTCCGGCACCATCACGACCCACAAAACTCATACAAGCATTTCCATTATTATCTTTAGCGGCTATAGCGTCCAGTATTCCTGCTACTTTTTCAAAACCCTCTTTTGACCCTCCTGCCATAATAGAAGGGCCTTTTAAAGCTCCTTGTTCTCCACCCGAAATTCCAGTTCCAAGAAAATAAATTCCCTCCTGCGAAAAATCATCGAAGCGCCGGATGGTGTCAGTATAATGTGAATTTCCACCTTCAATAATTACGTCTCCTTTAACAAGAAAAGGTTTCAGGGAGTCCAATAACTGATCAACAGCTTCACCGGCCTTGATCATAATGAATATTATCCTCGGACTTTTGAGAGTATTTAAAAATGGGGATAATTCTTCGAACCCAAGAGAGCCAGACAAAAGAGAGTTTTCTTCAATAATTCTTTGGGCAATGTGATCACCTTTTCCCTGTTCAGGTCTGTTAAATAAAGAAAGCGAATATCCTTTCCCAGCCATATTCAGTGCCAGACTTTTTCCCATTACACCCAATCCAATCAACCCGATATCCCTTTTCATACGTTTAGCTTTTGAAGTATTGTTTGAATTATCTCTTCCGGCAACTGCTTCACATTGATATGGATTCCATACGCAGGCTCTTCAAGTGTGTCGAATTGTGATTGCAATAAGTCAGAAGGCATAAAATGCATCACTCTATTATTCATTCTTTTTGCTATTGTTTCAATATCTCCTTGCAAGTATATCCAGGTACAATGATGATCAATGTCTTTTTGCAGGATTTGACGATATTGCTCTTTCAGAGCCGAACAGGAAATTACAAGACTGCTTTTTTGCAGTTTCTCTTTGGCCAGTTTGTGCAAAACAGATAACCACTCTGATCGATCCTCTGTTGTCAATGGGTGGCCTGACTTCATTTTTAAAATATTTTTTTCGGAATGAAAATCATCACCATCAAAAAACAGGCAATTAAGCTTATTGGATAGCATCTTACCTATCGTAGATTTTCCACTTCCCGATACACCCATTACATAATATACTGTATGATTAAAACCAGCCATAGTTACTACTTATTTACCAGGAAGCAAAGCTATCTCTTTTTTGGATAAATTTCGGATAAGATTAATGCTCAATTGGCAATGAGTTGTCGAGTAGTATATTCCCACTCGAACAGCCATAAGAAGCAATGGCAAAATTAACTCCAATTGGTATTGAAGATAAAGAACGTGGTTCTAGATCTTGAGAAGATGATGTAAAAGCAATGAATATTGCAAAGAAGCCAAAAACAATATGTAGATTTTTTTTGATCATTTATTATTTACTACTTGTTTTTCTTCTTGATCCAGAACATCATCTACTAATAATGCCTGAAAGACTTTATAACTTAAAGCGAGCACAACAGCTCCTACAAATAACCCAATAATTCCACTCATCATCATTCCACCAATAGCACCCA
>JAOZLR010000319.1 GCA_029934735.1 Bacteroidales bacterium | reverse complement strand
AAGAATTTGAGGTGGATGAATATGTGTGGCACAATCAGGATGATGTTGCACAAGGGATTGATGCGGTCGTAGAAGCAGCAGTGAGTTGGATTGACAGCCTTACAGTTGCCATAAATGAACCATCAAAAATTTGCTTGAAGAATGGAATAAAAATTAACCCTAACCCCTTCTCAAACCAAACTACAATCGAATTCACCCTTCCCGAATCAGAATTTGTAACACTATCAATTTATGATATCACAGGAAAACAACTAAAAACAATCCTTTCAAAAAAACTTTCAAAAGGCAACCATAAAATCAACTGGAATGCATCAGGGCTGAATGAAGGGATTTATTTTATCCGGCTGGAAACTAATAGTAGAATGCAAATTTCAAAAATAATAAAACTTTAATAACTATGAACTGTCATTGCGAGCAAAAGGAAGGATATTAGCGCTGGAGCATAGCAATCTGTTTTTTTAGAAGTAACACTAAACCTGAAACAGATTGCCACACTCCACCAAACATGGCCAGCCCATCGGTTCGCAATGACGTTAATAAAAGGAGGACATTATGAAAAAACTTAATCTAATCACAGTAATTTTAATGATGCAGGTAATCTGTATGGGGCAAATTATTCATGTGCCCACTGACCAACCAACTATTCAAGCCGCTATTGACGTAGCTATACACAGCGACACCATACTTGTGGAGGACGGAACCTATTACGAAAATATTAATTTTCTGGGCAAGGCTATTACCGTTTCAAGTCATTATTTAATTGAAAATGACAGTTCACACATTTACAATACAATAATTAATGGAAGCCAACCGAATCCTACTGACTCGGCATGTGTCGTTCTCTTTAATTCTAATGAGGATACAACAAGTGTTCTTAATGGATTTACAATTACCGGTGGTTCAGGTTGCATATGGCCGGATCACCCTTTATTTCAAAACATGAAAGGTGGCGGAGGGATACAGATTATAAATTGTGGCGCTAAAATTACCCACAACATTGTTGCAGATAACCATGTAAACAATGCATTTGAGGCTTTTGGAGGAGGAATCCAGGGTGCAGATTTACCACAAGACAAAATGATAATTATAGAAGATAATCTTGTCTGTAATAATACTGTAACTGGTAATTTATGGGTAAAAGGTGGTGGTATTGTGGTTGCATTTTGCCACACGCGGATTTGCAATAATATAGTCAAAAACAACATAGTAACAGGTGATAATATAACGCACTATACTGCTGCGGGTGGCATTTGGTACTCTACGGCAACCTCCTATGTTTGTGATGTTTTAATTAAAGGGAATGAGGTATTTGATAATGAGTTGATTTCATTGTCATCGTCTTCATCCGGAACTTGGGGTGGAGGTATTGTTGTCTTAAGTATGGGATCAAACATAAATCCTGTAATTAGCAAGAATTTAATTTACAACAATAGAACCGTTGCTCCGGATCATACTTATGGAAATGGGATAGTTATTAATCAATGTAATACAGCCGAATTTACAGAAAATATTGTTTATGGAAATACATTTGAAAGCCCTGTTTCGAGTGGTGGGGGCTTGCTTATTAGGAATAGCCATCCTATGGTATCCCGGAACCTGATTTATGATAACATGGCCACACAAGGTGGTGGTATATATGTAGGATTTCAAACTATTAGTGAACCTCAATTCTTCAACAACACGATTTGTGGTAATGATGCCACGGAAGCCGGTGGTGGAATATATTTAAAAAACGCAGCATGTTCGGCTAACAACAATATAATTTGGAACAATACTGCACCAGAAACCCCGGGGATTTTAATTGAAAACAGTACTGTTGATGTAAACTATTCTCTTGTTGAAGGATGGGTCGGACCCGGCACTGGAAATTTGGACGAGGATCCATTATTGGCTGACCCTGAAAATGGAGATTTTCACCTTACCGAAAATTCACCCTGCATCAATGCAGGGGATCCGACAGCACCACTCGATCCTGATGGAACCATCTGTGATATTGGCAGGTATTGTTTCCATCAGGGTACATTGATTAATGTACCAGGGCATTATGCAACCATTCAGGAAGGAATTGAGGCTGCAACTGAAGGTGATACGGTTTTGGTGGCTGAGGGCTTGTATTATGAAAATATTAACTTTCTCGGAAAGGCAATAACCGTTGCCAGCCAGTTTATTATTGATCTGGATGAAACCCATATTGACAACACCATCATTGACGGCAGCCAGGCAGCCAACCCCGAAATGGCTTCCACAGTAATGTTTATAAATGGTGAGGACACTACCTCAATTATTAATGGATTCACTATAACTGGTGGATCGGGAGTGTTTAATACAATATTGGGGATCAAATTTGGCGGTGGAATTTGTTGCAATGATGCAGGAGCCAAAATTTTGAATAATAAGATCATTGAGAATCACATTTCACACGATGATAGGGCTGGTGGTGCCGGGATTGGTTGCAGAGGTCCTTATGGTGATTACTGGGTGATTATTAAGGATAACATTATTAGCAACAATTCATCAACTGCAACTGGTTCTTCAGCATTTGGTGGCGGAATCTACTCTGGGATAAATACGATCATTAAGGATAATACAATAGAATACAATCAATGTGAAAATTACAATGACCTCGTGGATGGAGGAGGTATTGAAATAGAGCAATGGGCTGGGGATAAACTTACTGTTGAAGTTTATGGTAATATCATTCAGTATAATACAATTGAAGGGTCTCGGGGACAAGGGGCTGGAATGCTTATATCTCAGGCAGAAGCTTTAATCCAGGAGAATTCAATAAAGTTTAATGCTGTTATTGTCGAGCATAATGGCAATGGAGGAGGGATATGGATAAATAATCCTTTGGATGGAATCAGTATGCTCAATAATGATATTTCAGACAATTCCATCACAGCAGGGAATTATGGGCGGGGTGGCGGAGTTGTTTTCTGGAATCCTCAGAGTGAATTACTTGTAGCAGATAATAAGATCAATAACAATGTTACGGATGCTCTTGAGTGCAGGGGTTCCGGTGTGTTGTTCAGATGTAATCTGTATCCAACAGGAAGAATAGAGGTTTCTCGTAATGAATTCATTGGAAATATTGGGAATCTTAATGCTAATGGTTGCAATGGCGGTGGGGTTTGTTTAAATGATGCCTGGGATACCCTTGTCGTTTTTGATGCTAACAGGTTTGAAGGTAACATCGCAATCTATGGAGGTGGCCTTTTTTCAAGGAGGTCATATAATCTTCAATTAACTAATAACCTGTTTTTAAATGATACATCAGATATTGGAGGTGGGATTTTTCTATATCATTATTATTCAGATGAGCAAAAAGCAACCTGTCCTCAAATTGTGAATAATACTTTTTTTGGAAATTATTCAAACTATGGTGGGGGTATAGGCATGAGTTGTGAAACAAATATTCCGGCAATCATTAATAATATCTTCCGAGAGAATCAAGCACCAAATTCTAATGACATTTACTATTACTCTGGGACTGATTCAATATTTATTTCTTACAATAATATTGATGAGGATGAGATTTTTGGACCCTGGACAGGCAACGGGAATATTAATGAAGACCCTTTATTTACTGGTACAGGCGATCATCCTTTTTCTCTTCAGGATATCTCACCTTGTGTCAATACCGGAACTCCTGACTTAACAGGATTGAACTTGCAGGAATTTGATTTGGCAGGAAATC
>JAOZLR010000054.1 GCA_029934735.1 Bacteroidales bacterium | reverse complement strand
GGTGTCCTGAATTCGTGGGTGATATTGGTATATAAGTGTGATTTCATTTTGTTGATCTCCTTCAACCTGATTGTTTCTTTATGTTCTAGTATCCGGTTTAACTGATAGTGGTAAATGCTGAAAATGATAAGGAGAAACAGTATCAGGAAACCCAAATAAGCCCACCATGTTTTCCACCAGGGAGGGTGTATTACAATATCCAGGACAGTTTCTTTTACCTGTCCGGGCGTCGATTTGCTTTCGGCCTTTACGATGAATTCATAATTGCCGGCTTGCAGGTTGGCATAATTGGCACTCCTTTGCCCCGAACCTACCCAATCTCTGTCAATACCTGTTAATTTATGCGAAAGGGAAATGTCATTCCCATTATTAAGTGCAAGGGCAGAACACTCAAAGGTGAGGAAATTTTGATCGAAGTTCAAATATAGTTTTCTTTTTGAAAAAAGCCCTCCTTCGATTGGGATTTCTTTATCAAAAACTTTTATTGAGTTTATATATGGCTGAAAGCTTTCGTTGACTTTATGCATGCTATCCGGGCTAAAGAATCCAATTCCCCGCCGGTAGGCAATCACAAACCGGCCATCGGATATTTTAATCAATAAACCGGGTAGGGAAGGATCTCTGTTTGACCATTTATCATATTTTGCGAGTCCTTCTTTTTCGTTAAAAATAATAGTCCTGTCCTTTCCGGGAGAAAGTTTTTCGATTCCATCCGAAGTAAGGAAATAAAAACAACCATTTGAATCTTTTAGTAAACTACGGATGCTTTTTCCATATCCCTGCTTATAAATTTGCACACCTTTTTCTGGTTCTTCAGGATTGATAAAACCCAATCCATTTTTGTGGATGCCAGCCCATATTGTATCTGTTGTGCCATGATAAAAGCATAATAAGATCAATTTTTCATGGTCATCAAAAAAGTGGAAATCCCCATTTTTCGGATTATAATAGCCGTAGGACTTGTCGTTCAGGAACCATATCCTGTTATATTTATCAAGAGTAATTTTTTTGATTAATGGTAATATACCTTTTCTTTTAAAATATTTCTTCAGGGTATTTACCTGGTTTATTTGCCCTGTTTTTTCGTCCAATTGAATCAGGCCAATATTTGAACCTGAAACCCAAATTCTTCTTTCAGGATCAGAGACCATATCAGTAAACTTTGGGATTCCCGGGTAATTCACATTCAAGGAGGTGACCTTGCTATTTATATTGGATAGTTTATAGATTTCATCAGAGCAAAGGATCAAGAGGTTTTCGTCATTTAAAGGTAGAATGTCCCGGACAATAATTTCGTTGAATTGTTTTTTTGGTAGGGGAATAATTTTAAAAGTATTTGTTTTTAAATCGAAATAATGCAAGCCTAATCCTCGTGCATAACCAAGATAAAGTCTTTTTTTTGAGGTGTCTTCATAAAAAGATGTCGGGATAAACCAGTAATTCTCATTAACAGGTTTTATAAAATAATTTTGAAAGAACTGTCTGTTCAGGTTAATTCTGAAAACACCATATTCTGATGCTAGCCACATTGCTTCATTTTTCTCAATCAATGCAATATCCGGAGAATAGCCACGTCCTGGACCATTAACGAATTTGTGGAGGATATGGAGCTTGTTTCCAATGGTATTAAAAACCCCAATCCCCTCTTTTGATGAAACCCAAAGTTCATTTCCCGATTTTTGGGAAAACGGGATTACCGGTACAGGAAAGAAGTGGGAAGGAATGGACGCATATGGACCAAATTGTAGTTCAAATTTTTCTGATATCGTGTTAAAAACAACCATATCCGCATTCCATGTACCAAGATAAATTTTTCGGTTTGAATGCCACGTTATTTTATTAAATGCATTAAGTTCGTCCTCGTTTTTTTCCACCTCATAATAAAACCTTCTATACTCATTCGAGTATTTATTGAATTTTATGAGCCCTTGAAGGGTTGCCAGCCATAAAATGGAATCATTTATCACATCTTGTTTTATATCATGTATCAATTGAATTCTGGTTTTATCAACTTGTAGATTTTGAAGCAGGTTTTGGCTGGCCAAGAAAGATTGTGACGTACCATCTGATTTTTTAAGTCGTATAAGACCCATATTTGATCCAATCCAAAGTGTGTGTTGTCTGTCAAGATAAACAACATGGATACTTGTAAGGAAATCCATTTGACCGTTCATTTTTGCAGAGAAGTTTTTGAAAGCTAGTTTATTGGGATCAAAAAAACTCAATCCGTTTTCGGTGCCAATAATAATCTGTTTTGAAATACTGTCCCAGATAAAGGCATTTCGTGTGATATTGTTGCCTGAAATGGAATTGCTGTCTGCATCATTATGCTGAAAAACACTAACTGAAATGCCATCCCAACGGCAAAGCCCTTTTTCTGTCGCAAACCACATGAACCCCTGATCATCTTTAATAACCGCATTTGCATCATCTGTTGGTAAGCCGGATTTGGAGTTTAGTATTTGTGGGTTTTCAAAAGAAATCTGGGCAAAACCTGTTGCATTTAGCAAAAGAAGAAGAAAAATAAAGCTATATTTTACAGTTTGGGTTTTCAACGGCAAAATTAATTTGTTGGAATACAAAAGTAATAGATTTGGGTTTACGAAAATCAATAAATAAAACTATATTAGAAATCCACAGCCTGTTTTTGTATGTGAGCCTTAAATTTCAAACAGATTCTAGTAATCAAGTTCATCAATAAGAATTCTTTTCCCATCAGAATAGGTAACAACAAAAGCCCCTTTAATACCTTTGGCTGCCATTTTTTTTCTGAGCCTGTTTGCTTCTTCAAATGTGTTGAAATTCCCGACTGTATATCTGGCCCACTGGTACGATTTCTCTTCGGTTATGACCTCATCAATGTTGTATGCTCTCTTTAATGCTGAAACGTCAACCCTGTCATTTTTAACTCCATAAATTTGAACCCTATATTTTCTGCCTGAATTGTCTAATTCTTGTTCTGTTGCTTTTGCTGGTTCTGTTAAATCGTCTTCCTTGTAGATAACTGTAACAACATTCTTTAACTCACTAAGAGAGTCAAGCCTGGTGCCATTTTGATATGCTACAATAAATGCATCTCTGATGTTATACTCATTTCTTACCTTATCGCGGTACTCCATTGCGTCTAAGTATGTATTGAATGAACCAACCGAATAGCGATACCATTCATCATAATGATCTTCGGTGATTTGTTCTCTGATATGATATTTATTTGCAAGTCGCTGGAGTGGAATCCTGGTTTTGTTTTCGGCACGTATTTGTATTTTGAACTGCACATTCTGTGATGTTCCCTCAGTCGCAGTATTATTTTTAGTAATTTCATCTTCGGTTGCACTTGCTGCAATTTTAATTTGGGGAGGGCTGGCTTTTTCTACAGTAATGTTTGTCGTATATTTATACTCTTTTCCTGTTTCTTCAAGATAGAAAAGACTGACGATAGGTAGTAGTCCATAAATCTTGTCTACCTGAACTTTATAGCTGATCTCTATGATGGAATCTTCTGGTAAGCGATTCCAGAACATATTGAGTGTGTAATTTCTGTAGTCGGCTCTTGTTCCTCCGATAATTGTATCAAGCAACTCAAATCCCACCGGAAGTATTTGCGTAAGTTCGGCCCTGCCGGTAAAGGAGCTGATATTAATTGTGCTTCTGACTGTTAGCGTATCAAAGGTTTTTGCCTTTTCGGGCAGATGATATGTGAGTGACACGGGATACTCCTCTTCGGGGACTTTTGCAACAGGCTCTGGCGTTTCAGCAATTACAGGCAACTGTGGCATTATTTTCCTTTTTTTCTTTCTTTTGAAATCAAAATTATATGATACTCCTACAGATGTGTAATAGTAGGCATCACGGTGATTTCCACTCTCTTTGGCATCTATTTTGTCAACATTTGTAAATCTTAGAACCGATTCCAGATTTATAAACCATCTGTCGTTTACTTTAAAATCAAGTCCCAGGCCAATTGGAAAAATGAATGCAGTGTTATTATATTCTCCATTTTCTTTTGATGTGTATCCTAATTGGGAAATCTGTTTTCCTGTACTTTCATTCCACTCTTTACTTTTATAAAAGATAAGACCTATGCCGGTAGTAGCATACACAAAGAATTTTCTCTTTTTGCTGGTCTTAAATATCAGATTGCTAAGGTTGACGGTAGTTCCCAGTTGGGTTTCTATCAGGCTGGATTCAAATTTGAGGTCGCTTTCCGATTTTTGCCCTTTGAAGTTAGCATGCAGCCCCTGAAAATGAACTGCAAAAACAGGGCTGATATATCGTCCGAGTCGCGCACCATATCCAAAAGAAGTTTCACTTTTTAGTTTTGTGATGTGGTTGTTATTATCCTGAATGTCGGAATATAATTGTGATATACCCAAATTTGCATTGGCATACCATTTATAATCCATCCCGGATTGTGCAGTAATATTTTTACTGTTAAGGAGAATCAGGGTGATTACCAGGGCAATGATAGTTTTTGATATATCAGACAACATTACCTGTTTCTTGTTTGCATATTATTTTCGTTACAATTTGAATTGTAAAGATACTGTGTTATAAATAACCCTGTTTTATTCGTTGGAATTATTTTGATGACAATCGTTTGCCGTCTTTATATTTTACGATAAATGCATCAATAATTCCATAGCTCTTTAATTCTATGCGATATTGCTGAGCATCTTCCAATGTTGTAAATTCACCTACTATATACTTATTCCAGTTATCAATTGTCTCTTTTTGGATAGTTTTGTCAATATTATATTTGCCTTTTAAATAGTCAGGGTCGTAGTCGTGTTTTTTTAGAGCCATTATTTGAATTCTGTAAACAACCCCATCAACTGACTTTGACGTGCTTGCCATTGTAGCATATTTCGCAGTTTCGCGAATTGATTTATTGATGGCATCAATATCTTTTTGACTGACAGGTTCTCCTGCAATAGGTATCTTGTCTATATCGACATGAGTATCAAAAACATATCTTTTCCCTGTTTTTTGAAATCTCAGAATTGTAAAAATCGGTAAATAACCGGCTTGCTGATTAATCTGAATCTTGTATTTCAGGTCGATAATGCTATCAGGTGGCATAACATCCCAGTCAATCGTTAATGTGCTGTGGCTAATGTTCGTTTGTGCTCCTGGAATATTAATGTCTAAAATGCTAAAATTATTTGGTAATCTTTGTGTTAGTGATAGCTTTCCTGAGATGTCTCCCTTATGCAATACACAATGCATAATAAATATTGTACCTGTATAGAGTTTTTCCGGAATATCATAATCAAAGAACACCGCATTGTCCTGTGGGATTGTTAATGCAGGAGTCATTGTCTCTTTAAAAACCTCAATAAAATCGATATCTATGACTTCTATCCCATCATTTGAAGAATTGTTGAAGGGTATCTTAATGGTCTTTTTATCAGGCCACTTTGAATGATCTGTATCTGTTGATGCTGATAGGTTTAGAGCAATCAGCAAAACGATTATACTGAAAATGGAGGTTAAATTACGAACCATCCTGAAATTTATTTTTATTGTTTGTAATGAGTTTATACTTAAAAAACTCAAAATGGTTCTAAAAAAAAGAAGGTAATTTTGAAACGCGGAGAACCCGCCCTCAAAATTACCTCCAACAGAAACTTCTATCTTCTGCTTCTCAATACAGAAGTTCTTACCAGGTAATCCTGCGTCCGTTATTATAGATTACCACGAAAGCATCAGTGATCCCTTTGTTAACCATCTTCTGCTTCAATATTTTAGCATCCTCAAGGGATGTGAATTTCCCTACTGTATATTTCCGCCATTGGCGAGAGGTCTCTTCTGTAATTTCTTCGTTGATGTTCAATGCACCCTGCAAAGCCTCCGGTGAAATTTTATTATATTTTAGAGCAAGTACCTGCACTCTGTAAAATCTGCCGGTCTCGTCAAAGACAGTATTTTCTTCTATCTGCGTTCCGCGGCCTAACTTTTTCATTTCGCTGTACTTATCAACTCGTTCACCGTTTCGGTAAGCAACCACAAAAGCATCTCTGATTCCGTTTATAGTTCTTATCTGGTTTCTGTATTCTTTGGCTTCTTCATAAGTTGCAAAGGAGCCAACAGAATATCTGTACCAGTTTCCGACATAATCTTCTTTTATGTTGTCGCGCAGATGATATTTATTAGCAAGCAATTGTAATGGTATTTCCGATTTGTAAGCTGCTCTGATCTGTACCCTGAAAACTACTTCCTCTTCAACAACTTTAGGCTTTTCCTTTGGGGGTGTTTCAACTTTGACAATCTGTGCCGGTTTCGGACTGTGCTTAATTATGAAAATATCAGTTTTGAATCTGTATTGTTTGCCGGTTTTATCGAGATATAAAACACTGCTAAGGGGTAGTGTCCCGTAAACTTCCTTAATGTGGACCTTATAACTAACTGTAAATACTGAATCTTTAGGTAATTGGTCCCAATAGAGGTTTAGAGTGTAATTTTGAAATTCCATTCTGGTATTCCCGATGACAGTATCCAGAATCTCAAAACCAATTGGTAAAACCTGTGTCAATTCTGCTTTTCCATCAAGATCGCCTTTATGAATTTCATATTTCATAATGAAATCATCATTTGAGAGAACCTGGTCAGGTAAATGATAAATAAGGTCAACAGAACTATCATCCACAGGTCTGGGTACTTCTTCAACAATTGAGGAGGATTCTTCTGCTTTTTTCACTTTTTTCTTTCCGAAATCGAATGAAAGTCCGAGAGATGAATAGTAATAAGTATCTTTATGCGAGCCACTTACAATTCCATCCAGTTTGTCGGTATTTGTAAGTCTTAACCCTGTCTCAAGATTGATATACCATTTGGGAGCAAGCTTAAAATCAAGCCCTAAACCAACCGGAATGATAAGAGCCGTTTCTGAAGTATTGTCTGATGTAGTGATGTCGTTTCCGGACTCATCAACCGGAAATCCTGTTGATATGCGCCTTGCATCACTTGTAAAAAAGATACCTCCGAAACCTGTAAACCCATAAACAGAAACAGCTCTTGACTTGGCACCCCCAAACAGATTGCTGAAGTTCAAAGTTACTCCCAGATTAGCCTCTGTCATGCTTGAAGTGAATTTTAGATCATGGCTTTGCTTTTGCCCTTTAAGATTTGAATATGTACCCTGAAGATGAATTGCGAAAACAGGGCTGATATACTTTCCGAGTCTTCCTCCAAAACCAAAATCAGTCTGGTCGGATAAATCTGAAAATGAGATATCTTTGTTCTGCACATCACCAAAAAATGATGAAGCTCCGGCATTTATATTGAAATACCAGTTGTGATCAATTGAGGATTGTGCATTTGCTTCTCTTCCAAAAAGCAAGACGAGCATTGTGGTTATAAGAAAAAAAGATAGTTTATATTGTCCTCTAAACATTATATGCCGATAATTATTTCAACAGCAAATTTAAGCTCATAAAAAGAAGAATTTACTGCATTAGCAATAAAGTATTTAACAAAATAATGTTCATAATTGTATCATAAAATGAATAACTTTGTATTGTGTTTTAAAACGTATTGTTATGACAAGACTTAGCGTAAATATCAACAAAATTGCCACTTTGCGAAATGCAAGAGGCGGCAATATGCCTGATGTGTTGAAAGTAGCTTCTGATATTGAAGAATTCGGATCAGAGGGAATTACTGTTCATCCAAGGCCGGATGAGCGACATATCAGGTATCAGGATGTTCTTGATTTGAAGAAGATTGTGAAAAATGAATTTAACATTGAGGGCTATCCATCAACAAAGTTTATTCAACTTGTATGTGAGGTTAAACCCCACCAGGTAACACTTGTTCCTGATCCTCCAAATGCAATAACTTCCAATGCCGGATGGGATACTATTACTAACCGGGTATTTTTGTCAGAAGTTATAAAGAGATTTAAGGATGCCGGAATACGTACTTCTGTTTTTATTGATGCAGATAGTATTATGATTGAAAATGCTGTCGAAACAGGAGCCGACAGAGTTGAGCTTTATACCGAAAGCTATGCCGAAGAGTATTCGGTTGACAAAGAGAAAGCAATTGCTCCTTTTATTAAAGCTGCTACAACGGCTAATGCAGTTGGACTTGGATTGAATGCCGGCCACGATCTTAATTTGGAGAATCTTAGGTATTTTGTGGAAAATATTCCCGGGCTGCTTGAAGTTTCAATAGGACATGCTTTGATATGTGATGCTCTTTATTATGGGCTTGAAAATGTGGTAAGAATGTATTTGAGGGAGACGAAATGTTTGTAAAGTTTTAGATGATACCTTCAACAATGGAAAAAGGGGATACGGTGTCAATAATCCGGTTCAGTTTAAAACCAGCCTCATTTAAAATATTTTCAAATTCCTTCAGGGTTCTCTCTTTGCCGCCTTCGGTACCGATTAACATTTGCAGATCAAACAGTTTTCCAAATTCGGGTTTGTTATCTTCACTTATAACCGTTTCTGCTATTAGCACCATTCCGTTTGCAGGCATTGAGGACTTAATATTTTTTAGAATACGGATGCAGGTTTTATCATCAAAAATATGTAGGATATTTTTCATTATGTAACCATCACCTCCTGATGGAATTTCTTCAAAAATACTTCCTGCAACAGCTTCAGCCCTGTCTCTAACCCCAAATTTTTCAAAAATCTTTGATCCAGTTTTCACAACATGTGACTGGTCAAATACAACTCCTTGCATATCAGGATAATCTGTTAAAATTCTTGAAATCAAATACCCTTCTCCTCCTCCTACATCTATCAGCTTTTTAATTCCTGAGAAATCATAATAAGCTACAAATACCTCACTGAAAATATCGGATGTGTTGGACATAGCTTTGTTGTAAAGTTCATTTTTATCAGGATGATTTTTCAGGTGCTCGAAGATATCTGTTCCAAATAATTTGTGTGCTACGCTTTCACCCGTTTTGATACTATTTGTTAATTCCGGCAGCATTGCCAGATTAGTTTCACCCAATTGATGTTCAATCATGTATTTCATTGAACCTTTCCCCTCTTTCAATGCATTCGACTGGGGAGTATTGATAAAAGCTTTCTTGTCGGTTTCTTTAAAAATGCCATCGCTTGCCAAAGCCCTCATAAGTCTGTATAGCGAATCAGGGTCAGCATCGCACTTCTCAGCTATTTCATCTATTGACTTATGGCCCGAATCAATTATATCTGCAATGTTCAGTTCGCAGGCCACTCCAATTGCTTTTGCGATCCAGAATCTTTGAGCTTTTTCAAATACTGCAACATTGGGCGGTATTAGCCTGAAATATAAATTGTACAGAAATCTTCTGAAGCCTGATAGCAGATTAAAAACCCACATTGGTGGAAATTTTGGAGTATCATTTTTACTTTTCATTTTTATTCTCTCTAATTACATCCAACAATATCCATTTCCAAACCGGTAAAATATTAATTTGCTTTCCATCAACAGAAACTTTTTCCTCTTCATCTTCAGTTAGAATCAAACCTGATTGAAGGTTATAGAGTTCCATTGCTTCAAGTAATCCCGAAAACTCTCGTTCCCTTGTTTTATGTTCGTTTAATGATAATGATACCTGAATTGCCGAAACAATCTTATTCTTTTCCCTCAACAAAAAATCACACTCCTTTAATTCCTTATGGTAGAATACTTCATATCCACGACGCTTTATTTCGATAAAGACAAGGTTTTCAAGATACCTTCCCTTATCATCCGAAAAACGAAATCCTAAAATAGAAGCCAATGCATTATCAATAAAATAGATCTTTTTAGGACTAAACAATTGTTTTTTAACCGAATGGTTATATTTATTTACCTGAAAAATCAGATATGAATTTTCAAGATATTGCAAATATTTTTTAACTGTACTGGCATTTCGAACTCCGATGAACTTTGCCAAACTATTGTAAGTAATAAGCTTTGATAAATTACTCGCAAGTGAAAGTACTAATTCTCTCATTTCCTTTTCATTAACAAGCTTGTGTCTGACAAGAACATCACGATATAAAAGGCTTTCAAAAAGATATTTCAAATAGTCTTTATTACCTGTTTGTAAATATTCAGGAAATCCGCCTTTTTCAGAATATTCAAAAAAATATTTTTTTATTTCAGCTTTCCCTGATGTTGAGAATAGCTTTTCTTTTGTTACCAATACATTTTTAAACATCAAATATTCCTCAAAAGAAAATGTGAATAATTCGTGCGAAACGTATCTGCCTGTTAACCTTGTACCAAGTTCACTACTAAGCAATGAGGCATTTGAACCTGTAATATATACCTTTTTCTTGTAATCGTGAAGTCTTCTAACAAAACGCTCCCAACCTTCAATGTTTTGTATCTCATCGAAATAAAAAGTATTTTGCTCTCCGAAAAGTTCAATAAAAAGTTCGTATAACAATTGAAAATCTTTCACTGTAAAATGTAGCAACCGGTCATCATCGAAATTCATATAAAAATCTTTTTCTTTATTTTTATATCTGATTTCATTTAAAACAGTTGACTTTCCGCATCTTCTTATTCCGGATATAACTTCTATCTGATTACTAGTTCTCAAATGAATTTTTCTTATACGGCTCAAGTAGTCACTCTTCCATGTAAAATTCTTCTGGTCGAATATGATTTCTATCAATAAATTACGATCCATTTTACTAATTTTTTTTTGCAAAGATATGCAATTGTTATTGAGAATGCAAATAAAAATAAAATAGTCTCTATTCTCAATAATAAGATTGGGGTTATATTTTCTATTATTAATAGAAATTGCGATTTATTATGCCAAAGAAATCATATTAAAAAGAAGAATATTTATATAGGGTAAACTATCGCTCCCTATCAAGTGTGAAAT
This sequence comes from Bacteroidales bacterium, assembly GCA_029934735.1. GTDB lineage: Bacteria > Bacteroidota > Bacteroidia > Bacteroidales > JAADJA01 > JAADJA01. The sequence goes on along the minus strand of JAOZLR010000054.1, from coordinate 946 downwards.
AGAACAAAAAAGAGTTGAGAAAAGCATAAAACACAACCCCTGCCTGTCGTTCCAGCATTGATTCAAACAAAAAATGAAAACCAACAAGAGCTAGGAAAATGAGATAAAGCAGATTATCGTTTTTGAATGCGTATATAGATGGTAAGACAAAATATGAAAGTAGAATTAGTAAACCAATGACTCCTATCGCTATTGCAGTTTGAAGATATTGGTTATGTGCATTAAGATGATCCTCCATTGCCATCTCAATTCCATTTTCATTATACACTCTCATCAACTCCTGCTTAACATCGCCTGTGCCTACTCCAAATACAGGATTTTTCTTAATTATTTCAAGTGCCGACTTCCAGACAAGCAACCTTGCAGCAGAGCTTTCGTGCGTATTGGCAGGAAGTGTCTCTGCCTGCTCCAGCGAACTTTTTACTGTTACAAACCTACCGTAAGATTGTGGGAACATAAACAGAGTTATTACAAAAGTTGCCAATAGAAAAAGAGGTACAAGAAATAGTATCGGGATTCCGAAACTCTTTTTAATTATCAGATAAAGAGTGATAATAATATAAACTACACCCATCCCGAGAATTCCTGATTTTGAACTTAACAGTACAATAAATATCTGGAAAACAAATATCAGAAACAGTGTTAAATATCTTTGAAATTTTGTACCCCCTGTGCTGGATAATAATCTGATAACGAGTATTCCGATTGAGAAGGCATAAAACATTGCGATATAACTCGGATGAAAGAACACGGTCAGTCCGGTATAGAAGAAAACAGTTGAGGGTTCGCCAAGGAAGTAGAACCGGTAAATGGCGTGAGAAAGCAGAAATATCAGGTTTAGGAGGCTGCCTCCTACAAAAGCATCTAGGATATTTTCAGCAAAATCATCTTTCAGTTTTGAGAAGTCGATTGTGGCAAAAAGCAGAGGAAAGATTAGTAGCGACAT